>NZ_JARAVK010000233.1:0-14380 GCF_033792765.1 Streptomyces sp. PA03-6a
CGGGGCCCGGGGCGTGAACCTCCAGGGGTCCGGTCAGGGGCCCGGATCGTCGAGGCGTGCGGTCAGCCGGTCGGCATGGGCGGCCGCTTCGTGGGCCCGGCGACGGGCGTCGCGGGCGGCCTTGTCGGCCTCACGCACCAGTCGTCGGGCCTGGTCCTGGCTGTCGCGGGCTGCCCGTACGGCCTGCTCCGCGTCCTTGACCCGCCCGAGCAGTTCGTCGAGACGGGCCTGAGCCTGGTCGCGCTGCCGGTCCGCCGCGTCCAGGTCCTCCCGGGCGGCAGCTGCCTCGCTTTCCCGGGCCTCGGCTTCCTGCTCCGCCCGGCGGGCTTGCTGTCGGGCCTGCTCGGCATCCTCGCGTCGGCGCTGTCGCTCCGCCTCGCGGCGGGCCCGCGCCGTGTCCTCGGCGGTTCGTCGTGCCGGCTTCGGTGTGCGGTGCGTGGCCTGGGCGGCGGTGGTGGCCTGGCCGGTGATGTCCACGGTCGCCGACAGTGGCTTGGTCAGGCGGCCCTCCGCGAACGCCGCGCCGGCGTCGGGGTCGGCGAGTGCGGCGTGCAGGGTCTCCTCCACTTCCTGCACGGCTTGGCCGGCGAGGGGCTGTCCGGCCTCCGCGGCCAGTTGTGCGGCTTGCCGGGACAGTGCCTGCACGAGCTCCCGCTGTTGCCGGTTGAGCCGGCGGAGTTGTCCTCCGTCCAGGCTGCGGTGGGCCTGCCGCAGCGCTTCGCCGAGTCGGAGGAGCGGCCCGATCTCGTCCCGGCGTTCGCGGGCCAGCAGATTGGCGGCCCAGGCCGAGGTGGTGGGCTTGCGCAGGGCCGCGATCCGGTCGGCGAGGGGCCGGTCGCCGGCCTTCTTGGCGGCCTGCGCGTGTGCGTTGCGGGAGGCGGTGAACCGCGCGGGCGGCAGCCGGTACAGCTCGTCGGCGACCGAGTCGAGGCCGGCGGGAGCGTCCTTGCCTGCCACGGTGCACCACCTGCCCGGCCGTCGGCCCCGCACGGGGCGCGCCGGGGACCGTTGCCGCCCATCGAACAACCGCCCCGGCCGCCCCGCAGCCGCACCGCACCCAATCGGGTCGGGGACGCGGGTCTACCGGGTGCCGAGGGCCGCGCGGAGGTGCTCGCCGAACTCGGTGGGGTGGGTCGTCAGGCCGATGTGGCTGCCGGGGAAGTACCGGAGTTCCGTGCGGAGGCGCTCGGCCAGGGACGCCGCCGCGCGGTGGGGGAGTTCGCCCCGCGAGTCCTGGCCGGCGGCGAGCACGATCCGGTCCGACAGCGCCTTGAGGCGGTCGGTGTCGGGGGCGTAGGACATGAAGGCGGGCACGATGCGGCCGACGAAGAGGGGCAGGTTGCCCATGGTCCGCTCGACCCGCGCCGCCGCTCGTGGCGGAAGCTTGATCCCGGGCTTCGGGTCGGTGGTGTCGTCGTCCTTCTTCATGCCCTCGGCGAACGCGGCCATCGCCGGCTTGAGGCCCTGGGTGCGGAAGGTGTCCTGCACGCGGGCGACGAGTGCGCGGTGTTCGGGGGCGTCGGGGAGGACGTCCACGACCGGCGGTTCGTGCGCCACGAGGCGTGCGACGCGTTCGGGGTGGGTGGTGAGCAGATGGAGGGCGGTGATCGCGCCCGAGCTGGCGCCGAAGACGCGGGCGGGTTCGTGGGGCGAGAGCAGGTCGAGGAGGCGGAGCGCGTCGTCGGCGTGTTCGGCCACGTGCTGTTCGGCGTCGGTGTCGTCGAGGGTGCTGCGGGACATGCCGCGCGGGTCGTAGGTCGCGACCGTGTACGCGGTGGCCAGGTCGTCGGCGATGTCGTCGAAGGTCGCGGCGCCGCCGGTTCCTCCCGGGATCAGGAGCAGGAGGGGGCCCCGGCCGCGCACTTCGTAGTTCAGGGTCGCGCCGTTCACGGGCAGGCTGCCGGTGGTGGGGTCGGTCGTCATGGGGCTGCTTCTCCTTCTCGGGACGGGGGCCAGTGCTCCAGGAGGTGGTGCAGGGCGTCGAGGGCGCGGAGCCAGGACTGCTGCGGTGAGCGCCGGTGGGCGAAGCCGCCGGCGGCCTCCAGGGCGACGAACCCGTGGAAGGTGCTGCGCAGCAGCCGTACGGCGTCGGTGAGGTCCGGCTCGGCGAGTCCGTAGGCGCGGAGCATGCCGTAGGTCAGCTCGACGGCGCGCCGTGGTCCGGGGGCTTTGGCGGCCAGTTCGGGGTCGATCTGCAGGGGGGTCTGCGTCGCGGTGTAGCGGCCGGGGTGCTGGTGGGCGTACTCGCGCCAGGCGTTGGCGAACGCGACGAGGGCGTCCTTGCCGGCCCGCCCCGCGGTGGCCTCGGCGATGCGGATGGTCTTCTCGTCGGCGGCCAGGAGCGCGATCCGTCCACGCAGGTCCTCAAGGTTGCGGACGTGCGTGTAGAGGCTGGCGTCCCTGACGCCGAGCCGCCGGGCGACCTGCGACATGGTCACGTGGTCGAGTCCGACCTCGTCCGCCAGTTCGGCGCCCGCGACCGTCACCCGTTCCGCCGTCAGTCCGGCTCGCACCATGGACCCTCCCGCTCTTTCCTAGGGGCCCTCACTTTAACCTAGGGGTCCTAGGGTGCGCGAAGGGTTATCCGTGCGGGGGTGGTTGAGGAGCGGGTGGGGTGTGCCGAGGCCGACGGCAGCGGCGCGGCGGGCCTGGCGCACTCATCGCATGCCGAGCAGCTTCCCGGAGCGGCGGCACGCGTTCTCCACCCCGAGGCGGTGCGGGCGGGGTCCTTGCGCAACGCCCTTCGGGCGGTGGAGGGCGGCGCGGGCCACGGGCCGACGGTCGAGTCGGCCTGCCTGGCGACATCGGTCCCTGACGTGTGTGGTGTCCCGGGTGGTCGACCCCGCACCTTCGCGGAAGGCGGGGGGACGGTGCCGCCGGCGACGTCAGCCGTTGTCCCGTTCGGCCGTGGTCAGGTCCTCGGCGAGGCGCCAGCCGTCCCCTGTGGGCTCGAACACGAAGAGGTGAGGAACACGAAGAGGTGAGTGCTCACCCAGGGGACATCGGCCCTGTGGGTCTTGCCGAACCGGTCGGTGGCGTACGGCCTCGTGGACTCGTCGACCCACACCTTGGCCCGGTCGCCGTCCATCTCGACCTGCTGGATGTAGGCGGTGGAGATGGCTCCGTCCCACATCACGTCCGCCTGCGGTTCGTCCCTCCGCCAATACGCGGTGGGGAGGTCGGCGTTGTGCTGGAAGACCTTTTGAGCCGCTCGCTCAAGCGACGCACGCTCCGCCGCTTCGACGTGGCGGTGCACCGCCAGCGTGGCCGGCACGGCGGCGACGAGTGCTGCCGCCGCTGCCAGGACCAGTGCGTGCTTCTTGTGCATGGTGCCCCCACCCCGAGCCGCGTGATCTTGCGGGAGCGTAACCGATCGTCGCAGGTCAGCGATAGTCGGCTGATACCCCCGCGTCGTTCACATGGTGACCTTGGCGATGAACGCGGCGAGGTTCGCGACGGTCCGCTGGATCTTCTCCTCCAGGGTGAGCGTCTCGTGGAGCCGCGCGCCGATGCCCGCGTCCTTCATGCCCCGCACGTACAGCGGGCAGGCGAGGTCGCTGCACATGTAGGCGCCCACGGTGTTGCCCTGCTGCCCGGCCTTCCCGGCCTTCGCGGCGACCATGAGTGAGACGCCCCCGGAGTGGGTGGTCAGGCACATCGAGCACATGCTGAGCCGCGCCTGCCAGGAAGCCGGGCCCGAGGTGCGCAGGGCGAGGGCCACCGTGCGGCCTTCCAGCTCGGTGGCGAGGTAGGAGCGGTCGGGGGCCTGGGGGTCCCGCCAGCCGAGGAAGTCCAGGTCGTCCCAGGGCTGCTCGGCCAGGTCACGGGGGACGAACAGGCGCTTGGCCTCGCCCTTGGTGCAGTTCACGAACGCGCTACGGATCTCTTGCTCGGTCAACGGCTTCATGAGCGGCAGGCTAGTTTGCCTAAAATGATTAGGCAAATCCTTAATTGTCATCGCTGGACGGTGAGGAGGCTTTGGTTCCGGCGCCCCCGCCGCAGGGAAGGCGGCGGGGGCGCGGGAGGGGTCACCGGCCTGAGCCCGGACTACTACAGCCGGCTCGAACAGGGACGCCAGGCCAACATCTCCGACGAGGTGCTCGACGCGCTGGCCCGGGCGCTGCGCCTGGACGAGGTCGAGCACGCGCATCTGCGCGACCTCGCCGCACCCACCGTGCGGCGGCGCGCCGCGACCCCGCAGTCGGTGCAGCGCCCCGATCCCGGGCTGCTGCGGCTGATGCGCACGCTCGACCACGTCCCGGTACTGCTGCTCGGCCACCGCGGCGAAGTGCTGGCCCGCAACGCGCTGCTCGTGGAGGTGCTGGGCCGTCCGCTGGAGCCGGGGACGTCGTTCGTCCGCTACATGTTCCAGGACCCGGTCGCCCGCGAACGGATCGTGAACTGGCAGGACTTCGCCTCGGCCACCGTCGCCACGATGCGCCGGGAGACCGCCCGCCGCCCGCACGACAACCGCCTCACCGCGCTCGTCGACGAGTTGCGCACCACCGACGCCGACGTCGCCCGCTGGTGGGACGACCACGCCGTCCGTGACTACGCGTCGGTGAGCAAGCGCGTCCAGCACCCCACGGCGGGCCCGATGACCTTCGACATCGAGATCGTCCGCGCGCCCCACGAGCCCGACCAGCGCCTCGTCGTCTACACCGCAGAACCCGACTCCTCCACCGCCCGCGTCCTGCCGCTCCTGGCCAGCTGGAACGCCGCGCCGCAGCTCTGACCGGGCCGCCTCGTTCCGGGAGCACGACCAGCCCGCCGACCTCGCCGAGCGGCCCGAGGCAGGCCTGTGAGGGGCCTGGCGGCGCTCAAGGAGGTCGTGCCGGTCAGATGGCCGACCGGCTGGCGGTGAGCGCGGCGACCTCCACCGCCTGACGGCGCGCCCGCGCGTGCGCATCCTCCAGTGAGGCGCGGTGCTCGGGGAGCAGGTGCCCGAGCGACGGCACCGTGGGCGCATACGTCAGTTCGGGCGTGATGGAGCGGACGTCCAGGGCCATCAGCCGCGGATCGCCGAGGATGGTCTCCAGCGCGGGGATCAGGAAGTCCTTGCCGTGCTGGGGCGCGCCGGGACCGTAGCCGCCGCCCCGGGCGGAGACAAGGACGGCGGGGCGGCCGGTGGTGGGAGCGGGGCCGGGCAGCCCGATCGTCCTGCCGACGATCATGATGTGGTCCAGCCATGCCTTGAAGACCGACGGCATCGCGTAGTTGTAGAGCGGTACGGCGAAGAGGTAGGCGTCGGCGCCCAGGAACTCCTCCACCAGTTCGTCCTGGAGCAGAGCGGCGGCCTTCTGCTCGGGGGTGTGCTCGTCGGCGGGGGTCGTACGGGCCTGGATGCCGGCCGCGTCCAGGTGGCCGACGGGGTCGCGCGCGAGGTCGCGGCGGACGACGTCGCCGGCCCAGGCGGAGGTGAAGGAATCGGCGACCCGGCGGGAGACGGAGGCGTCGCCGGAGGCCGAGGCGTCGATGCGCAGCAGGTAGGACATGGTGGTGGCTCTTTCGCTGTGGTGCGGGTGTGCGGGTGTGGTGGTGGTCCGCCGGCCGGGTTCCGGCGCGCGGGCATGAGCGGGCCCCGGTGAGGGCGTGGCGTTCGAGGCCGTGTCGTCAGGGCGCGGGAGGCCGGGGGACCGCACAGCCGTCCGGGCCGCAGGCGGCCGCGCCCTCTGCGCCGAGGATCCGCAGCGGCCGGGGCTCGGGGTGCGCCGCCTCCCAGGCCCTGGTCATCGCGGCCAGGAGCTCGTCGACGCCGACGGCGCCGGGGATCGCGTACGTGCCGTCGAGGACCATGAACGGCATCCCGCGTGCCCCCAGGCGCTCGGCCTCGCGCTGGTCGGCGTCCACCCGGGCCCGGTAGCGCCGGTCGCGCAGCGCCTCCGCGGCTTCCGTGCGGTCGAGGCCGGCCTCGGTGGCGAAGTCGAGGACCTGCTCGCGGGTCCACAGCTCGCGCGCCTGCCCGAAGTGGGCGCGGAACATCGCCGTCCACACCTCGCCGCCGCGCCCCTGGTCGGTGGCGAGGGCGAGGAGTTCGTGCGCGTAGTCGGTCGGCCCCAGCGTCCGCTCCAGCGCGTGGTACGGGTCCAGCCCCTCGTCCCGGGCGGCGCGCTCGATCGGCGCGAAGATCTGCTCGCCCCTGGACACGGAGATCCCGTGCTTCTCCAGGAGCCGCCGTTGCGTGATGCCCTCGCGGGGCAGGTCGGGGTGGAGCTGGAACGAGCGGTGGACGATCCGCACCTCTCCGGCGTGCTCGAAACGCTCCAGCGCCAGCCGCAGCCGGTTGTCCGCCAGTCCGCAGTACGGGCAGACGATGTCGGACCAGAAGTCGATCTGCATGGTGGGCCCCTCTCGAAACTCACTTTCTGTTCGTAGCCTCACTCTGCATTAGTGTGAGAAGCGATACAAAAGGCACATTGATGTGCGTGGATCGTGGGAGAGGCGGCGGACGTGGGCACCGGCAGCGAGATGCGGCAGGGACGCACCAACGTGCGGGCGAGCGTGCGGCGCGTCCCCGGCCCGTGCGCGCACTGGGGCGACGGGGACGCGGACCTCATCCGCGAGATCCTCGACATGGTCGGCGACAAGTGGAGCGTGCTGATCATCGGCACCCTCTCCGACGGACCCGTGCGCTACTCCGACCTCGCGCACGCCATCCCCGGCATCTCCCAGCGGATGCTCACCCTCACGCTCAAGCAGCTCCAGCGCAGCGGCCTGGTCGACCGGACCGCGTACGCCGAGGTGCCGCCGCGCGTCGAGTACTCCCTGACCGGGCTCGGCACCTCCCTGCTGTCCACCGTGCTGGAGCTGGCGGCCTGGTCGGCCGACCGGCACGCGGAGATCCGCCGCAACCAGCAGACCTACGACGAGCGGTCCGGGTAGGACCTGTCCGGCCGACCATGTCCGGAGCCGGGTGACGAGGGCCGCCGGCGCGGGTGCGATGCTTGGCGCCATCGGTCAGGGGCGGCTGCCCCGCCCTGACCACCAAGCGCATCCGTTCGGGAGGGGCCTCGTGACCGAAGCGACGGCGATCGTCAACGCGAGGGTCTTCGACGGCACCCGGCTGCGGGACTGGACGTCGGTCCGGTTCGCCGACGGCGTCATCACCGACTGCGCCACCGGTCCCACCGCCCGGGACGGCGACGTGGTGGTCGACGCGGAGGGTGGCACCCTCCTGCCGGGGCTGATCGACTCGCACATCCACCTGGTGCCCGGCGCTCTGGCGCAGGGGCTCACCTTCGGTGTGACCACCGCACTGGACATGTTCAGCCAGGCCGACGTGATGGCGGTGGCCAAGCAACAGGCCGCCGCTCGGCCGGACGTGGCCGACGTGCGTTCCGCGGGGATCGGTGCCACCGCTCCTGGCGGGCATCCCTCGGCGATGTACGCCCCGTTCCCGACCTTGACGGGACCGGAGCAGGCCGAGCAGTTCGTCGCGGACCGCGTCGCCGAAGGCTCGGACCATGTGAAGGTCTTCGGCCCGTCGGGCACCGCGGGTCCACGGACGATGCCGTCTTTGGACCTGGCCACGATCACCGCGTTGGCCAAGGCAGCGCATCGCCGCGGACTCGTGGTCGTCGCGCACATCCACTCCGTGGCCGGCATGGGCGAGGTCGTGTCCGCGGGCGTCGACGTCATCGCGCACGTGCCCGTGGACGGCGAACTGGACGGAGCCCTGGCCGAGCGTATCGCCGAGGCCGGAATCGCGGTCGGCCCGACGCTGGCAACCATCGAGAACGTCCTGGGCGAACCAGGCGGGGCCGCCGTGGCCGCCGACCCCCGACTCGCCGCGGCGCTCGGGGACGCGCAGGCGCGGCGGCTGACCTCTGGCGCATCGGGGCGGCACGGGCGAGCGATGCCGTCCTATTCCCGTGCTGAGGAGAACGTCGGCCGCCTGGTCGACGCGGGCGTCACGGTCCTGGCCGGCACCGACGCCCCGAACCCGGGGACCGTGTTCGGGGCAAGTCTGCACCGGGAGCTGGAGTTGCTCGGCCGCTGCGGCATGACACCTGCTCAGGCGCTGAACGCCGCGACCGCCGCTCCGGCACGAGTGTTCGGCCTCGCCGACCGCGGGCAGGTCGCGCCCGGTCGGCGCGCGGACCTCATGCTCGTGTCCGGCGACCCGTTGACCGACATCACCGCGACCCGGGCCATCGAACGGATCTGGCGGGCAGGCGTCCTGTGTGACCGACGTGCGTTCGTCGCCGACGCGGCCGAGACGGAAGAACTCGACGCCTTCGACGCCCGGGTCGCCAAGGTCGTGGCGGCCGTCCGCGATCGCCGGTACGGCTTCGATCCGAACAAGGCCGGCTGACCCGTCACGGGCATCCGCCACCGCCGCACCGCGGCGGCCGGGGGTAGGGTGCACGGTCGTGGAACGGATCTTGGTGGTGGGCGCCACGGGCGCGGGCAAGTCCACGCTCGCCCGTGCGGTGGGCGGTCGACTGGGCCTGCCGTACCACGAGATGGACGCGCTGTACTTCAACGGCCCCGACTGGGCGGTGAACGGCGCGTTCGCCGAGGACGTGGCGGGGTTCGCCGCCGGGCCCCGCTGGGTGGTCGACTCCCTCGGCTACCCGGACGTTCGTGACCTGCTGTGGGGGCGGGCCGACACCGTGGTGTGGCTGGACTACCCCAGGCGCGTCATCATGCCGCGCGTCCTGCGCCGGTCCGTGCGGCGCACCGTCACGCGCGAGGCGATCTTCGGGGGCAACAGGGAAACCCTGACCGGCTGGCTGAGCCGGGAGCATCCTGCCTGGTGGTCCTGGTCCCAGCACGTGGGCCGTCGCCTGGAGATCGAGCGCCGCGCCGGCGATCCCCGCTTCGCACCGCTGGACATCCTCCGCTTCGGCCACCCCGACGAGACCGCGGCCTGGCTGGCATCCCTCTGAGCCCGGCGAGGACCGCGGCGGGCGGGACGGCCCCCGGAACGCTTACTTTATTGAACAATCCAGAATCGTGCTAGGCTTCCGGGCATGGGACGGATCAGGGAGTTCGGCGTCGACCAAGCGGTCGACCGCGCGATGGACCTGTTCTGGCGTCGCGGCTACGCCGAGACCTCCCTGCAGGACCTCCTCGACGAGCTGTCGATCGGAAGCGGCAGCTTCTACGCGGCTTTCGGCTCGAAGGAGCAGCTCTACCTCCGCGCCCTCGAGCGTTACTCCGCCCTCCAGGCGGACGACCTCGTGAAGATCCTCGAGCACGCGACCGAGATCCGGTCGGCGGTGCGACAGGTCCTCGTCGCCATGATCGAGGCGGATCTGACCGATCCGTTGCGGGGGTGCCTCGTCGTCAACGCCGCCACCGAGTGCGGCGGCCGGCCCCCGGCGGCCGAACGTGTCGTCGCGGCGATGCGGCAGGTCGAGTCGTCCCTGGCGGGAGCCCTGGAGCGGGCCAGGTCACGGGGGGAGCTGGCGCCGGACAAGGACCCGGTCGAGCTGGCCCGCTTCCTGACCACCTTCGTCCAGGGCCTGCCGGTCGTCGGCCGGGCGCGTCTTGGGCGGTCCTTCGTCGAGGACGCCCTCGCGGTGGCGATGCGCGCCCTCGGCTGACCGCGGGCGGGCTCTGATGCACACCGTGTGGGCCGGGCTTCCGTTTGCCGTAATTCTGTATTGATCACTCCATAAAGGATTCCTCATGGAACTGCACCTCAAGAACAAGGTCGCCGTCGTCACCGGAGCCAGCAAGGGCATCGGTCTGGCCGTCGTCGAGGCGATGGCCCGCGAAGGCGTCCGCGTCGTCGCCGGCAGCCGCAACTCGACGCCCGAACTCGACGCGCTGGCGACCGCCTACGACGTCACGATCGTGCCCGTCGACCTGGCGGCACCGGAGGGCGCGCAGACCCTGGTCCGCAGCGCGGTGGAGCGCCACCAGCGGATCGACATCCTCGTCAACAACGTCGGTGCCGCAGAACCGCGTAGTGGGTTCCTCGACGTCACCGACGCCGAATGGCGGCGGATCTTCGACCTGACCTTCTTCAGCGCCGTCCGCGCCAGCCGCGCCGCGCTCCCGCACCTGGCCGAGGCCGAAGGTGCGGCGATCGTCAACATCAGCTCCATCAACGCCCGCACGCCCTTCCCGATGGTCGTGGACTACTCCGCCGCCAAGGCCGCGCTGACCAACCTGAGCAAGTCGCTGTCCGAGGAGTTCGCACCGAAGGGCATCCGCGTCAACGCGATCTCCCCCGGCCCGGTGCGCACCCCGTTCTGGACGGCCCCCGGCGCTTTCGCCGACGCCACCGCCGCGGCCGCCGGCACCACGGCGCAGGAGGCCCTGGACGTCGTGGTGCCCCAGAGCATGGGCATCACCTCGGGCCGGATCACCGAGCCGCAGGAGGTGGCCGACCTCACCGTCTTCCTGGCCTCGCCGGTGGCGGGCAACATCAACGGGGCCGAGGTGCTCATCGACGGCGGCCAGATCAAGACGCTCTGAACGCGGCGCACGGCCCGTCCCGCCCGGGGCGGCGGTGCGAGACCGCGACGAGCGACCGACCTGAGAATCCGTTGTCGAGTGAGTGGAGATACATGTGACCGTCGACGAATCGATCACCCCCGAGCCGATCCTTCAGCTGGGTCTGGGGTTCATGGCCTCGAAGACACTGCTGAGCGCGGTGGAGCTGGAGCTGTTCACCGTCCTGGCCCGGGGCGGTCGCGATCGCGCGTCCCTCGCCGCCGAAGTGGGCCTCCACCCCAGGTCCTCCGCGGACTTCCTCGACGCCCTGGTGTCGCTGGGCCTGCTGGACCGTGACGACGACGGCGTCTACCGCAACAGCCCCGCGTCCGAGGTCTTCCTGGACCAGACCAAGCCCTCCTACATCGGCGGCATCCTGGAGATGGCCAACACCCGTCTCTTCGGCTTCTGGGACAACCTCACCGATGCCCTGCGAACCGGCACCCAGCAGAACGAAGTCACGCACACCGGAGCCCCCTTCTTCGCCACGCTGAGCCAAGACCCCGTCGCGTGGCGCAACTTCCTCAACGGCATGAACGGTGTCAGCACCCCCCTCGCCGGGGCACTCGCCGCCGACTTCGACTGGACCGGCCGCCGGCACGTGGTCGACCTCGGCGGCGCCCTGGGGGCCGTACCCGCGGCAGTGCTGCGAGCCCACCCCGAGATGACCGGAACCGTCTTCGAACTTCCCCCGGTTCGACCGGTCTTCGAGGAATTCGCCGCCGCGCACGGCCTGACCGACCGCCTGTCCTTCCACAGCGGCGACTTCTTCTCCGACCCCCTTCCCCCGGCCGACGTCTACGTCATGGGGCAGATCCTCCACGACTGGAATGCCGGGCAGCGGCAGTTCCTGCTCCGCAAGGCCCATGACGCCCTGCCCGTCGGCGGCACGCTCATCGTCTACGACGCCATGATCGACGACGACCGGCGGCACAACACCTACGGGTTCATGGTGTCCCTGAACATGCTCATCGACACGGAAGGCGGCTCCGAGTACACCGTCGCCGATGCGACCCGCCTGCTGGCGGCGGCAGGCTTCTCCACGACGGAGGCCCGTCCTCTCATCGGCGGCTACACGGCCGTCTACGCCACCAAGTAGCCGGTGGGCGATCGTCGGTTCACCGTCGCACTCCAGCCATCACCGGTGGCGATGTACAAGGCCCCCCGGTGCAGGTCGAGGTCGGCGGCGGCCCTCGACACCTCGAGGACGCCGTCGGACCCTCGGCCGCCGTGGGGCGGCGCGGCCCGTGGGCGGCCATGAACCGCAGCGGGTGGACGCAGATCAGACCGTGAGAGCCCGGTACTCACTCCAGGCGGCCTCGCCGGGGGCCCGGTTGTCGTGCGGGCCGGGGATCCCTCACCCCTTCAGGGTCCTCCGCCGTTCCACTTCCTCGACGGAGACCGGTGCCTGGACCTTGTACACGTCGCCGACCCGCAGATTGTCGGGCGTGCTGTACCTGCCGTAGGTCCCGATGACCGAGACGGCCACATGGGAACGGGGCTGCCAGAAAGTGCGGAAGTACGGGGCGTTCGCCGGGATTTCGGGGACCTCCAGCAGGGGGACACCACGCCGGTCCAGCAGGCGTCGAAGCTTGTCGAAGCGAAGCCTGGGAGTGAACCTGCCGTATCTGGCGCGCATTTCGGCGTTGACCAGCGTGCGATCGCGGAACGCCAGCCGGTGCACCTGCAGGCTGAAGTGGTGCCCCGACCAGGGGTGGTCGGCCGCACCGCGGTGCCAGTAGAACTCGACGAGGCCGTAGTCACGGCACATGCTGAGGGAGCCGAAGGCGTTCTCGGCGAAATCCGGGCCGAGGAACTCGGTCACGCGGTCGGGAGAATCCGCGGGGTCCACGCCGAGCACGGTGCCGGTGGTGATGACGTCCATGTAGAACGCCAGGGAGTACGGCGTCACAGGCTGATCCCCGATGCGGTGTGTCCGGCGTGACGTGGGGAGACCCTACTCCACCACGGCCGCCCCACCACCGGGGGCCGGAAGTGACGAACGGGTCCTCGCCGCGATGGAGCGGCGGGGACCCGCGGATGGCGATGAGACCTCGACAGGTCAGCGGGTGGTACCGCCGGCCTGGAGAAGACGCATTGCGTGTGGGGTGGCGGCCGCGCTGTCAGCTGCGGGAGCCGCCGTCAGTCACCGTAGTCGCCGCCGTCGTCACCGTCGTCGCCCCCGCCGTCGTCGCCACCGCCGCCGTCGTCGGCGACCACGGAGACCGTGCTCTGAGGGTGGTCGGCCGCGACGGCGGCCGACGTCGAGCCTGCCGCTCCGGCCAGTGCGGCGGCGGCAGCCACGGTGGCGATCAGTGTCTTGCGCCTCATGATGGCGTGTCCTTCCGTGCATTCGGTAGGTGCCACGGTCGCCCGGCGCGAGAACAACGCTGAGGTACTGAAGAGACCATCAATACCGCCCGGAACGAGCCGGCACACCGGCCCCCGGCCTACGAGGGCCTCCGGGCTCCCGTGGATGGATCGGCCACGGCCCATCGCGGGCAGCGGCCTGCAGCCACAGCCCCGTCCCGAGGGCCCATTCGGCACGTGCGGAAACGGGGCCTATCTCCAGAGTGCGCCCATGTCGGCCGAGATTCATCCCGGCACCGGTCTCCGGGCCGCAGCACCGGCTACCGCTTCCCCACACCGTCAGCCACCACGGCGGGAGTTGAGGCGGGCGGCCTGGCGTGTCAGATGGTCGCGCTCGGCGAGGTTGGGTGCCCTGCGGGCCGCTTCGGCGTACAGCCGTGCCGCCGTCGTCAGGTCGCCGTCGCGCTCGTGGAGGTAGGCCGCCACCGCGGTGTACCGGGGAAGCGAGTCGTCCAGCGCCGCGAGCGCCGCCAGCCCGGCGCGCGGTCCGTCGGCCTCGCCGACGGCGACCGCGCGGTTGAGGCGGACGACCGGGCTGTCGGTCAGGAGTGTCAGCTCGTCGTACCACTCGACGATCTGCACCCAGTCGGTCTCCTCGGCGGTGGGTGCGTCGGCGTGCAGTGCCGCGATGGCGGCCTGCGCCTGGAACTCGCCGAGCCGGTCGCGGGCGAGTGCCGCCTGCAGGATCCCGACGCCCTCGGCGATGGCCCTGGTGTCCCACCGGCCGCGGTCCTGTGCGGCGAGCGGGACCAGGCTGCCGTCGGGCGCGGTCCGGGCGGCCCGCCGGGCGTGGTGGAGCAGCATGAGGGCGAGCAGCCCCGCCACCTCGGGGTGGTCGATCGCTGCCGCGAGCTGCCGGGTGAGGCGGATGGCCTCGGCGGCGAGGTCGACGTCGCCGGAGTAGCCCTCGTTGAAGACCAGGTAGAGGACGCGCAGCACGGTGGCGACGTCGCCGGGCTGGTCGAACCGCACGCTGGAGACGGTGCGTTTGGCCCGGCTGATGCGCTGCGCCATGGTCGCCTCGGGCACCAGGTACGCCTGGGCGATCTGCCGGGTCGTCAGCCCGCCCACGGCGCGCAGCGTGAGCGCGACCGCCGACGAGGGCGTCAGTGACGGGTGGGCGCACAGGAAGTACAGCTGGAGCGTGTCGTCGGCCGCGGGCGTGGGCCCGGGGTCCGGTTCCCGGTCGACGAGGTCCTCACGGCGGCGGCGGGCGGTGTCCGCCCGCGTCGCGTCCAGGAACCGGCGCCAGGCCACGGTGACCAGCCAGCCCTTGGGGTCCCTGGGCGGGTCGGCCGGCCAGACGCGGACGGCCTCGACCAGCGCGTCCTGGACGGCGTCCTCGGCCGCCGCGAAGTCGGCTCCGCGGCGGACGAGGACGGCGAGGACGCCCGGCGTGAGGCTGCGGAGCCGGGCCTCGTCGATGGGGGTGGTCATTCGGTGATGGTGGGCGGGGCGGCGAGGAAGGGGCGGAGTTCGAGCCATTCGTGGATGGGCTTGCCGCCGGCGCCGGGGGCGGCGGAGAGCTCTCCGGCGAGTTCGACGGCGCGGTCGTAGGTGT
>NZ_JARAVK010000234.1:0-14235 GCF_033792765.1 Streptomyces sp. PA03-6a
CTCTCCGGGGGGTGGGAGGGGTGTGCCGGGGCCAGGGCCGGCTACGCCCAGACGCGGGACGCGTAGTCCAGGAAGTTGCGGCCGAGGATCTTCTCGATGCGCTCGGAGCGGTAGCCGCGGCGTTCCAGGAGGCGGACGAGTTCCCGGAACTGGTCGACGCCACGGAGGTCGACGACGAAGGGGTAGGTGTCGGCGCGCTCGCCCGCGGCGCCGACGCCCGCCTCGCGGCGCCGGCCGACGTGCTCGGCGAGGGCGGTGCGGTAGGCGTCGAGGTCGTCGACGGGGGTGATGGTGCCGTCCGTGCCGATGCCGACGTGGTCCTCGCCGCAGACGTTGACCGCGTGGTCGATGTGCTCCACGACGTCGGCGGCGCGGGCGTGGCCGGACGGGTTGAGGAAGGGCATGAAGTAGATGCCCACGAAGCCGCCGCGGGAGGCGACGAGGCGGAGTTCCTCGTCGGTCTTGTTGCGTGGCAGGTCGGTGAGGGCGCGGCAGCCGGTGTGGTTGACGGAGACGGGCTGCCGGGAGGTCTTGGCGGCCTCCAGGCAGGTGCGTTCGCCGCTGTGGGAGAGGTCGACCATCACGTGCTGGTCGTTGAGCGCCTCGACGACCTCGTGGCCGAAGGGGGTCAGCCCTCGGTTGGCGGGGGCCATCGATCCGTCGCCGATGTGGTTGGCCTGGTTGTACGTCAGCTGGATGACGCGGACGCCCGCCTCGGCGAAGGTGGCGACGCGTCCGGGGTCCTCGCCGACGGCCACGGCGTTCTGGAAGCCGTAGATGACGCCGATCCTGCCGTCGGCGTGGGCGCGGTGGACGTCGGCGACGGTGCGGACCTTGGTGAGGTCGGCCGGGTGGTCGCCGATGATGGCGTCCCAGACGTCGATCTCGCGCAGGGTGTGCTCGTACGGGGGCAGGTCGCCCATCGTGTAGCCGAGGGTGATGTTGACGGCGGTGAGGCCGGAGGCGTGGGCGTCGGCGAGGGCGCGGGCGTCGATGGTGAGCTGGTCGCTGGAGGGGTTGAGGTGGGCCGCGGCCTCGGCGGACGCGGGGGCGTTGGGGTTGTCGAGCTGCCCCAGCGCGTTGACGATCACGGGGGTGGGGTTCACCGGCGCTCCTCGAACTCGGCGCGGTCGAAGCGGTGTCCGCGCTTGACGGTCAGGGTGACGCTGCGCAGGTTGGCGATGTCGCGCAAGGGATCCTCGTCCAGGACGACGAAGTTGGCCAGCTTGCCGGGCTCGACGCTGCCCATGGAGTCCTCGGTGCCGGCGGCACGGGCGCCGATGAGCGTGGCCGAGCGCAGGACGTCCGCGGTGGGGATGCCGCAGCGTTCGACGAGGAAGGCCAGTTCGTCGTGGAGGGCGGGGAAGGCGGCCCCGGGGGCGGTCTCGTGGTCGGTGCCGGTGGAGATGGCCACGCCCGCCCGGTGGGCCTGGGCGGTGACGGCGGCGGCGAGCGCGGTGTTCGCACGGGCCCGGGCGGTGTCCTCGGGTCCCTCGCCGGCCAGTTCCTCGCTCTCCCACATGCAGGCGGTGGCGTCCAGGACGGTGCCGCGCCGGCGCATGAGGGCGAAGAGCCGGTCCAGGTGCGGGTCGTCCCCTGCGGCGAACCGTGCGTGGTCGACGGGGGGTTTGCTCTTGTAGCTGGTGAGCCCGTCGGGGGTGCCCTCGAAGGCGAGCAGGGTGACGTGGGAGACGGTGTCGACACCGGCGGCGACGACCTGGCCGGGCGTCGCGGGGAAGACGGTGGCGTGCGCCCAGACGGGGATGCCCTGGCGGTGGGCCTCGGCGGTGACGGCGGCGACCAGGTCCGCGTCGAGGTCCGCGTAGACCTTGATGGCCGCGGCGTACGTACCACGGGCCATGGCGACCGCGAGGGGCAGGTCGGTGGCGGCGGTGACGGCCTGCATCCAGGGCACTTCGCCGGGCACGGCGCCCTGGGAGACCTGGTGGGTGCGCGGGTCGTCGAAGAACCCGGGGCCCGCCATCAGGGCGGCGTAGCGGATGTCGGGGCCGGGGATCTCGCCGACGAGGGTGGCACGGGCGAGGTCGCCGATCTGCCGCAGGTCGTCGGCCATGTCCCGGACGGCGGTGATGCCGCTGTAGACGTGACGGCGCAACGCCGCCTCGGCCGCGGGACGGTCGGGCGGGGTGGCGAGGTGCTGGTGGGTGTCGATCAGCCCGGGGATGACGAAGCGTCCGTCGAGGTCGAACACCCGGGCGCCGTCGGGGAGCCGGGAGGCGAGGTCGGCGTCGGGCGCGACCGCGGTGACCGTCTGCCCGTCGGTGACGATCGTGGTCGCGGGCCGGAGCGGGCGGCCGGTGCCGTCGAAGAGGGTCGCGCCGCGGTAGACCGCGGTCGTGCCCGCGGCGGGCGCTGCGTAGGGGGTGGGGGCGCCCTGGGACTGGTCGGCCATGCTCACCTCGACTGTTGCATCCTGCGTAACATCTGTATCGTCTGGGGAAACGCTCGGTACTGTACTGCAGCCGCCGGAGAACGAGAAGGAGTGGCCGCGATGCCCGAGGCCCCGCGTACCGCGGTGGACAAGGCGCTCGACCTCGTCGAGGCCGTCACCCGTGCGCCGCGTCCCGTCCGCCTGACGGATCTGGCCGGCGAGGTCGGCCTGCACCGCGCGACGGCCTACCGGATCCTGCTGGACCTGGTGCGCAGGGGCTGGGTGCTGCGGGCGGGTGACCGTTATCTGCCCGGCACCGCGGTGCTGCGGATGTCGGCGGCCGCGGCAGGGAACTCGCTGAACGCCCTGGCCCGCCCGGTGTTGCAGGAGCTGTCCGACGTCACGAGGATGATGGTCAACCTGCAGGTGCTGGAGGCCGACCGGGCCCGGGTGATCGACGTCGTCCGCCCGGAACGCCTGGCCATGATCAGCCACTTGCTGGGCGAGGCGCTGCCGGTGCACCGGTTCGCCGGGCCGCTGGCGCTGGTCGCGGCACTCGACCCGGCGGCCCGCGCGCCCTACTTGCGTCCCGCCGAGGCCGAAGGGCACCCGCTCGACGGGGACGACGGGCTGCTGGCCGACATCGCGCGTACGGAGCGGACGGGGGTGGCCGTGGAGCGCGGACGCAACGAGAAGCTGGTCGCCTCGATCAGCCGCGCCGTGACGCCGGGCCCGGGCGCCCCCGTCTGCGCGCTCACCGTCGTCGGGCCGGACGCGGAGTTCGGTCAGGCCCGGCTGCCCGCCCTGGAGCGGGCGCTGCGTGACGCCACCGACGGGCTCCGGCGCATTCTGACCGATCCTCACGGAGACACGGCATGAGCGGTCTCCTCGTCCTGGACCGGGCGCAGACCCGGGCCGCGCTCGACACGCGCCGCGTCGTCGACGCCGTGGCCACGGCCCTCGTCGCGATCAGCCGCGGCGAGGTGTCGGCGCCGCCGCGGATCGCGGCGCGCACCCCGGCCGGGTTGCTGGGCGCGATGCCGGGCCATGTGCCGGGGCTGGGCCTGGCGGCGAAGCTGGTGTCGGTGTTCGGCGATCCGGCGCTGCCCGGGCGCAGTGCGCACCGGGGCATGGTCGCGTTGTTCGACGAGCACGACGGGCGCCCGCTGGCCCTGATGGACGCCGAGTCGCTGACGGCGGTGCGCACCGCTGCCGCGGCCACGCTCGGGGCGTGGGCGCTGGCCCGCCCCGGGGCACTGCGTCACACGGTGGTGGGCACCGGGGCCCAGGCCCGCGCCCAGATCGACCTGCTGGCGGAACTCCACCCGGCCGCGGAGGTCGTGGTCGCCGGCCGTGATCCCCGGGGCGCCCGTGAGGCCGCGGCCCGCCATCCCGGGGCGCGCGTGGCGGAGGGCATCGAGGAGGCGGTGCGCGGGGCCGACGTCGTCTTCTGCTGCACCGGGGCGACGCGTCCGGTCGTACGCCGCTCGTGGCTCGCCCCGGGCACGCACGTGAGCTCGGTCGGCGGTTCCCACGGCCCCGAACTCGACGCGGAGACCGTTCGGGACGCCGCGCTGTTCGCCGAGTGGCCCGGCGCCGCCGGCTCCCTTCCCCCGGCCGGGGCCCACGAACTGCAGGGTCTCTCCCCCGGCCGCGAGGTCGTCCTGCTCGGCTCCGTGCTCGCCGGTGACCACCCCGGACGCGGCGAGGCCGGCGGGCTGACCGTCTTCAAGTCCACGGGGCACGCGGCGCTGGACGTGGCCGCCGCCCATGTCGTCCACGCCGTCGCGCGTGCGGAGGGACTGGGCACGACCGTGACCATGTGACCGTTCCCTACCGCACAGACCAGGAGCGCGAGCCTTGCAGCAGTCACAGCAGCCGTCACAGCAACCGTCACAGCACCGGGCACAGCACCGGGCACAGCGGCAGCCACTGGACGGCGTCACCGTCGTCTCCCTGGAGCAGGCCGTCGCCGCGCCGTTCGCGACCCGTCAGCTGGCGGACCTCGGCGCACGGGTGATCAAGGTCGAGCGGCCGGGCGGCGACTTCGCGCGGGAGTACGACAAGGCCGCCAAGGGTGAGTCCGCGTACTTCGTCTGGTGCAACCGCGGCAAGGAGAGCGTGATCCTGGACCTCAAGGAGGAGGGCGACCGCGCGCTGCTCGACCGGATCCTGGCGGAGGCGGACGTCTTCGTGCAGAACCTCGCCCCCGGTGCCGCCCAACGGCTCGGCCTGGGCGCGGAGGTGCTGCGCGCGCGGCATCCGCGGCTGATCTGGTGCGGTGTCTCGGGCTACGGCGACGACGGGCCCTACGCGGCGAAGAAGGCGTTCGACCTGCTGGTGCAGTGCGAGTCGGGGCTGGTGTCACTCACGGGCACGCCGGACAGCCCCGCGCGGGCGGGGATCTCCATCGCCGACATCGCGGCCGGGATGTACGCGTACACCGGCGTCCTCACCGCGCTGTACGAGCGTGAACGCACCGGCGAGGGCAGCGCCTTCGACGTGGCGATGCTCGACGCGCTCGGCGAGTGGCTGGGGCAGCCCCTCTTCCACGGCCTGTACGGGAGCGCGCCGCTGACCCGCAGCGGCGCCCGGCACCCGTCGATCTCGCCGTACGGCCACTACCGGGTGGGCGACGGCGGGGAGGTCTTCGTCAGCGTGCAGAGCGACCGCGACTGGGTCGCCCTGTGCGAGAAGGTGCTGGAGCGGCCCGGGCTGGTCCGTGATCCGCGGTTCGCGGACAATCCGCTGCGCCACGCCCACGACGACGGGCTCACCGCGATCCTCGAGGAGCACTTCGCCGCCTTCACCGCCGACGAGGTCCTGGAGCGCCTGGACGGCGCCGGGATCGCGAACGCCCGGCTGCGGTCGGTCGCGGAGTTCGCGGCCCATCCGCAGCTCGAGGCCCGCGACCGCTGGCGGGAGTTCGGCACGCCGTCCGGCCCGCTGCGCGGGCTGCTGCCGCCGGTGACGGTACGCGGCCGCGAGGCCCTGATGGGTCCGGTGCCGGCGCTGGGCGAGCACACGGACGCCGTTCGCGCCGAGTTCCGCGGCGCACGGGAGGGGGCGGAGAGCGGTCGGTAGCGATCACGCGGCGATCGCGTCGGATCGACAGCTCGTCACCCAGCCCGAGCTCACGGGCCCAGGCACGTCGCGCTGCGGGTCACGGAGCGGGTGACGAAGGCCCGCGGATGACCATCGGTGCTGCGGCCTCGGCGCGGGCGCGAGCCGTGGCGCTCTCGACCTCGTCACGGGTGACTTCCATGTAAAAGCGTTCCCCATGGGCGTCGGTGATGTCGATGACGATGCCGGTCCACTCCTCGGCGGGCTCCTCGGGTACATGCCCGAGCTGGTATTCGGCCTCCCGGAGCAGTTCCTCCGTCACCCGGACCCCGGTCAGCCGCTCGGCGAGGGCGAAGGCCGCGGCCTTGGTGTCGACGCCCCCGCCTGTCCCGTATTCGTCGTCCGACAGTGCCCATCCGACCTCGAGGATCGACGAGTTGAGGGCATCGGGGGTGCTGCCTGCCCTGACTGTGGGCCGCTCGAACGTGGTCCGGAGTTCCCCGTCCTCATACCAGTGGAAGAAGTCCATGGGCTTGCCTCCGTTGCTGGAGTGCACCACGGCGCGCCCGCCCGCCGACAGGGCCTCCAGGAAACGCGGCTGCATCCCCGTGCCCCCCTCTCCGACGTGCAGGACGAGCGTCCAGTCGCCGCCTTCACCCGGGACGGTGAACGCGCCCGCGACGAAGGAGTCGTCCCAGTAGTCCATCGGGTCGCGCAGTTCGTCCTGCCGCTCGATCAGCGCGTCGGCTCCCGTACATGTGCCCTGGGGCTCCGCCCCCATCACTCGCAGCACCTCCCCCGGGGTGACACCCCGCGCCAGGGTCAGGGTGTACCCACACTCCAGCGCGTAGCCGAACAACGGAGAGGAACGTATCCAGGCATGGTCATGTGCGGTCGCCGAGGTCATGCATCACAGTCTGCCCGCCGCCACCGACAAGACCGCGAAAGGGGCCCGGCGTCGGCACGGCTCGCGGTCATTGCCGTAGACAGTGTCTACGGATGCTGGTAGACACTCCCCATGACCGATGGCGGCTCCCTGCGGGAGCGACTTGTCGATGCCGGCGTGGACCTCGTGCTGGCCGGGGGCACCGCGTCGGTGGGGCTGCGCGAGATCGCACGGCGGGCGGGGGTGTCGCACGGCGCGCCGCGGCGCCACTTCCCCACGCACGATTCCCTGCTGTCGGCGATCGCCCGGCGCGGTTTCGAGGACCTGCACGCGCGCTTCGCGACCGCGACCGCCACCGCGGACGCGGCAGCACCGCGTGCCCAACTGGCGGCCGCCGCACGGGCGTACGTCGGGTACGCGCTGGACCACCGCGGCATGTTCGAGCTGATGTTCCGCCACGACCTGCTGGACGGCGCGCCACAGGGGGACGGCGGTCCGCGGCTGCGGGAGACGTCACTGCCCCTCTTCGGGGCCCTCGTCGAGCTTGTCACCAGGTGCCGGGCCGAGCAGGACGCCGCCGTGGTGGCCACCGTGCCGCCCGCCCCGGTGACGGCCGCCGCCCTCTGGTCGAACCTGCACGGGCTCGTCCAGTTGTGGACCTGGGGCAGCCTCCAGGTCGTCCTGGGCGCCGACGACCCGGGCGAGGAGTCGCTGCGCCAGGAGCAACTCCTCACGGCCGTCCTCGACGCCCACCTCGGGCCGGTGCCCGCGTGATCTCCCCCGCGCGGCAGCGGCTCGCGCTGGCGGCGAGCGTCGCAGGGGCCGCGATCGTCGCCCTCGACGGTGGCGTCCTGCTGGTGGCGCAGCCCAGCCTGCAGCGGGATCTCGGTGCGAGCGTCGCCGAGGTCCAGTGGACCAGCACGGGCTACCTGGTGGCGGTGGCGTCACTGCTCGTGCTCGCGGGCCGGCTCGGGGACCGCTACGGGCACCGGCGCCTGCTCTGCGCGGGGGTGCTGGGTTTCGGGGCGGCGTCGGCCGGGATCGCCGTCGCGGGCGGCGTCGGGTGGGTCATCGCCCTGCGCGTGGCCCAGGGCGTGTTCGGCGCGCTCCTGCAACCCGCGACGCTGGCGCTGCTGCGGCTGGCCTACCCCGAGGACCGGCTGGGACGGCCGATCGCCGTCCGGACCAGCGCGCTCGCGGTGGCCGCGGGGGCCGGTCCCGTCCTCGGCGGGCTCGTCGTGGCGCACCTGGGATGGCGCGCGGTGTTCTGGATCAACGTCCCCCTCGCGCTCGCGATCGCCGTGCTCACGCTCGCCGTCCGGGTGCCCGTGCCGCAGCGGCCGGACGACGGCGGAGGGAGGGTCGGCACGGCCGGGGCGGCCCTGCTCGCGCTGGCGCTCGCGGCCCTCGTCCACGCGCTGGCGGGCATACCCGAGCGCGGGTGGACGGGTACCGGTACGGTGCTCGAGCTCCTCGCCGTGGCGGGCGCCCTCGCGCTGCTCGTCGCGTACGAGCGGCATGCGAAACATCCCAACGTGCCCCGCGCGGTGGCCCGTTCGGTACCCGTGACGGCGTCCGTCGCCATCCTGCTGGTGACGACCGCGGGGCTGTTCGGCACATTGTTCCGGGCCACGTTCCACCTGCAGGACGTGCTGCGTCTCGACCCGCTGGCCACCGGCCTGAGGGTGCTCCCGCTGACGGCGCTCATGGTGCTCGGCGCACCCGTCGCGAGTGCCGCGCTGCGCCGCTACGGCCCGCGCCGTACCGCCCTGTGCGGCACGCTCCTGGTCGTCCTGGGCATCACGCTGCTCTCGCGGTCCGGGGCGGGCAGCGCGTGGGCCGCCATGGCCGCCGCGTTCGCCCTGCTCGGTGCGGGCTTCGCCACCGTCATGGTGACCGCCACCGCCTCCGTCGTCGGCGACGCGCCGCCCGGGTACGCCGGGGTCGTCGGTGGCCTGAAGCAGACGGCGATGAACGTCGGCCCGGCCCTCGGCATCGCGGTCGCGGCCGGCACCACGGGCACGGCCGGGCCACCGGGCGCGACGATGGGCACCACCCTCGTCCTCCTCGCCGGGCTCGCCGCGCTCGGCCTGCTCCCGGCGTCGCTGCTGCCCCGGCCCGCGAGGGCATAGGCCTCGCCGACCGGCCCACCGGCTCGGGGACGTCGAGGACCCCTGCTGAACGCCGCCGCCCCGGCCGGCCGCACGGGGAGGTGCGGCCGGCCGGGGCGCGTCGTACCGGCCGGGGTCAGGCGCCGGCGCGGTAGGTCGAGGTGAACGTCCAGTCGCCGGAACCGACTTCGTAGATCCGCTCCCCGTCGGCGGAGCGGACGAAGCGGGCGCCCTTGGGCGCGGCCACCTCACCGGAGGTCACCGGCACGTGCACCTCGGCCGTGGTGCCCGCGGGCACGGTGAGCCGCAGCCGGTACGCGTCCCCGTCCAGGCGCCAGGAGGTGCCGGCGGTGCCGTACGGGGTGCGGTACGAGCCGGAGGCGGAGGTGAGGCCGGCGACGAGGGCCGGGTCGACGAGCAGTTCGCGGTAGCCGATGGAGCCGGGTGCCTGCTGGATGCCGGCGAGGCGGGCGGTGAACCAGGCGTCGATGGCGCCCAGCATGAAGTGGTTCTGGGACTGGCCGGAGCCGCCGTCCCAGCTCTCGCCGAGCGTGGTGTTGCCGTGCAGCACCTGGTAGCCGTAGCTGGGGCTGGTGGTCTGGGTGGCGATCCGGCCGACGACGTCGTCGTGCCCGGACTCCGAGAGCACCCGGAAGGCGGCGGGCAGCGAGATCTCCCCCAGGTTCAGGTGGAAGTCCGCCGCCTCGACGCTCGCGACGAAGTGGCCGAGCAGCCGGTCGCGCTGGTCGGCCGGGACGGCTCCCATGTCGAGGGCGAGCGCCTCCGCGCCGTGTCCGCCGCCGCCGAAGGTGCCCTTCGCGGGGTCGTAGTACTTGTCCGCGAGGGCCTTGGCGCTGGCGTCGGCCTTGGCCCGGTATCCGGCGGCGGCGTCCTGGTCGCCGACGAGCGCGGCGATGCGGCTCATGGCGTCGACGACGCGCCAGTAGCCGTAGGTGCCGGCCACCGCGCGGGGGAAGGTGGTGTCCGGGGTGAACCAGTCGCCGAGGCCGTAGTCGAGGATGCCGCCGGAGACCTTCTCCTCCAGGAAGGTCACGTACTTCCGCATCTGCGGGTAGTACGTGGCGAGGGTCTCCTGGTCGCCGTAGGTGGTGTAGAGCTGCCACGGCACGAGGACGAAGGCACCACCCCAGTTGGAGTCGTTGCGGTAGCCGCCGGGCAGGGCCGTGTACTCCGGGGTGGTGGAGGTGATCAGGCCCTCGGGGGTCTGGCCGTCGGCCATGTCACGGACGATCTTGCGGAGCTGGGACTCCATGTCGTAGTTCGCGGCGAGGGTGGGGAAGACGAGCTGGTCCTGCTCCAGCCAGCCGAGCTTCTCACGGCTCGGGCAGTCGGTGAGGACGCTCATCATGTTGCCCTCGATGGAGCGGCGGATGATGGAGTGGATGCCGTTGACCAGGTCGTTGGAGCTGGTGAAGTCACCGGCCGAAGTGTTGTCGGTGTGCAGCACCTTGCCGCGGACGGTCACCGTGGCCCCGGCGGGCAGTCCCTTCAGCTCCAGGTAGCGGAAGCCGTGGTAGCCGTACTCGGGGTGCCAGGTCTCGGCGCCGGAGCCGCTGGTGGTGTAGCTGTCCCATAGGGGCCCGCCGACGTTGCTGATGGACTGGAAGGCGTGACCGTCCTTGAGGCTCTCGGCGGGCACGATGCGGACGGTGGTGCCGGCGGGTGCCCGCACCGTGATCTCGGGCCAGCCGGCGATGTTACGGCCCAGGTCGAAGACCCGGCTGCCCTCGGCGCCGGGCACCTCCTTGCCGGTGAGGGTCTCGACGACCCGGATCGGCTCGGTCTCGCGGGCGCTGAGCAGGGCGGGCGCGTCCGCGGAGCCGGGACCGGCGACGGTCACGGCCTCGTCCCAGCCGGCGCGGCTGCCGCGGGGTTCGTCCCAGTGCGGGAGCGCGCGGCGTGCGTCGTAGTCCTCGCCGCCGTACCAGTTGGAGGAGGTGGTGGGGCCGAGCGTGGTGCGCCAGTCGTCGCCGCTGCTGATGCGGCGGACGGTGCCGTCGGCGAGGGTGACCTCCAGCTGGGCGATCAGCTTGGGGTCGCTGATGTTGCCGTAGAGCTTGCGGTAGCGGTCCGCGGTGCTGACGACGTTGGAGATGCCGTTGCCGAGGGAGACGCCGACGGTGTTGCCGCCGGTGCGCAGCAGGTCGGTGACGTCGTAGGTGGCGTACTGGACGCGCTTGGTGAAGGTGGTGTTGGCGGGTTCGAGGACGGCGTCGCCGACCTGCCTGCCGTTGATGGTGGCGTCGTAGATGCCGAGGCCCGAGACGTACAGGCGGGCGCTGCGCACGTGCTTCGGGAGGGCGAAGTCCTTGGTGAACAGCGGCAGTCCGGACGGCAGCCAGGGCTTCGGCGGCTGCTGGCCGGTGACGGCCGCGGCCTGGGTGAAGGGCCCGGTGGGGGTGTCGCCGGTGGCGAGGGTGTAGTCGGTGGGGAAGCCGGGGACGCGGCCGTCGTCGGTCACGACGTCGGCACGGGGGTAGAGGGCGACCTCGTCGAAGGTCTTCGCGGACTTCAGGTCGAGGGTGAGCGTGACGGGCTGCTGGGAGACGTCGGGTCCGGTGTGCGCCGCGCTGGAGTAGCCGGCGGCGGTCTGGAGGCCGCTGTTGGGCAGGCCGTCCACGGCGAGGGCCGGTTCCCAGGTCTTGCGGAGGGTGTTGGACTCGGAGGCGGTGACGGCGGCGCCCTTGGCGAGACCCGTGGTGCCGGCGGCGGAGTCGCGGACGTCGATCTCGCCGAGCTGCAGGCGCCAGGTGCGGCCCGGGAAGTCCTCCTGCAGGGGCAGGCCGAGGCGGGTGACGTCGAGGCGGAGGTAACGGGCGGTGGTGCGAGGCAGCTTGACGACCACGGGGGTGACCTCGCGCTTGCCGAGCTGCCAGTCGGCGTTGGTGATCCAGTCGGCCTGCCAGTCGCTGCTCTTGGTCAGGCCCGTCTCGAAGGACGCGGGCGTGCTCCAGTCGGCGGCGTGGTCCGCGCCGTGGGAGCCCGCGGCGGACCAGAGCATGACGCGCCAGTAGACCCGGGTGCGGGAGCCGAGCTGCTTGCCGGCGTAGACGGTCTGCGGGACGGCGGAGGCGACCTTGCCGGAGTCCCACAGGTCGGGGCGGCCCTGCCGGAGCCGGGTGGGCGAGGTGGCGGCCTGGACCCGGTAGGCGGTCTGGACGAGCCGCGGGGAGCGGCCGGTGAGGGCCCAGCTCAGTTCGGGGGTGGTGTCGTCGATGCCGAGGGCCTGGGTGAGCTTCTGGGTGCGCAGGGTGGTCGCCGTCAGCGACGCGGGGGCGCCGGCCTCCGCGGTGACGGCGGTGGGCAGGATCGTGACGAGCGCGGTGAGACCGGTCGCGACGGCGAGGGCCGGGGTACGCCGGGTGCCTGCGCGCGGGGGTCGGGGCATGCGGGTGCTCCTTGACGGCGGTGCGGTGGGCGGGGGCTGCGGGTTCGTCGCTTTGGGGGACGGCACGTCAGATCCGGCGCAGGGTGGTGGTGACCTCGCGGTACGGCCGCAGGGCCACCGGGCCGAGGAGTCCGGACGGCAGGGGCTTGTTGCGCTCGTTCGACAGGGTGTTGGACACCCGCACCGTGAGGGTGTTCCGGCCCGCGCGCAGCAGCTGCGTCACGTCGGTGGTGTACGGGGCCCACGGCAGCGGGGGCAGTTCGGTGCCGTTGACGGTGACCGAGGCGACCTCCCTGACCTGGCCGAGGTCGAGGCGGAAGCCCCGGCCGTCGAGGGTCCCGGCGTCGAGGACGAGTTCGGTGGTGTAGGTGCCGCTGCCGGAGAACAGCGGTTCCACGGTCGTCCAGCTGCCGAGCGGGCCGGTGACCGGCGTGGCTCCGGCGCGCTGCAGGGTGAGCGTCCAGTCGCCGTCCACGGGGAGCGGGGCGAGCGGGTCGGTGACGCGTACCGTGCCCCGGTAGGTGCGGCCGCCGTCGCTGCCGGTGAGGACGTGGTCGCCGGGCGCGTCGACGACGGCGGTGACGCGCAGGGTCTGGCCGGCGGCCTTGACGGAGGTGATGGACGCGGCGGGCAGGGTGCTGTCGGTGAGGTGCGGGGCTTCCTTCGCGCCGGCGCGCACGACGACGGCGAGGGTCTCGTACGGGGCGAGCCGCAGCGGCAGGCGGATGCCGCCGTGCTTCTGCTCCCGGTGGACGGGCGCGGGACGCACGGTGCCGGTGACGGGGTCCCAGAGTTCGGGGGCGCCGGTGGCGGGGAGCACGGCGACGGTGTCGACCTGCGCGGCGCTCTCGTTGTTGAGGAGGAAGGCGACGTCCTTGCCGCGGGTGGTGCGCAGCACGCGTACGGCCGGTGCCTGCGGTTCGAGGACGGCCGCGGCGACTCCCGCCTCCCGTGCGGCGTCCCCGAGGGCGGCGGTGTCCGCGACGCGGACGGCGGTTCCCGCGCCGACGCGCCGGCCGGCGGGGACGGTGTCGCCGAAGAGGCCGTTCAGCGCGCGCTCCAGGGTGCGGTCGCGCCCGCCGGCGTCCTCCTGGGGCAGGGCGCCGACGGCGACGACGGTGCCGCCCTGCCGGACGAAGGCTTCGAGGCGGGTGACGGCGGCGGCGTCGAGGGTCGGGGTGACGGGGAGGACAGCCAGGTCGTAGCCGGCCTCGCCGACGACGAGTCGTCCCTGGTGGACGCGGGCGTGGGCGAGCAGCTCCGGGTCGCCGGAGAGGGCGCCCTCGTGGACGAGGTCGAAGTCGACCTGGGCGCTCTCCAGTGCGTACGCGGCGTCGGTGAAGGCGCCGTCGACTTCGCCCTGGCGGGTGGTGCCGCGCCACTGCTCGGCGGCGCGTTGCGGCTGGATCAGGGCGGTGCGGGCGCCGGAGGTGCCGCGGGCGACCTCCATGACGCGGCCGATCCAGTCGGCGATCGGCTCCATCGCCCACCACCAGGGTGCGCGCGGCCCGAACGGCGGCGGGAAGAAGACGCGTTGCTCGTCGGTCCACAGGGCGTGCAGCACGGTGAGGTTGACGCCGCGGGCGGCGTTCGCGCCGACCAGGGCCCGCACGAAGTCGGGCGCGACCTGCCAGCCCATGTTGCCGAAGCACTCCAGCAGGGCCCGGTCGCGGCCCATCTGGTGGGCGACGCTGACCGGGTTGCGGGGGATCATGGTGGGCTGTCCCGCCACGTACTCGGCGGTGATGATGTCGCCGCCGGGCACCTGCGCCCACTGGTGGACCTTGTGCAGGTCGCCGGTGGAGACGATCCGCTTGGAGGGCGAGGTCTCGTCGTACAGCGGGTTGGTGATGAGTGCGACGCCGCGCTCGGCGTACCACTGGGACTGCTTGCGGAAGTAGCCGGCGAAGCGGTCCGAGACGGCCTGCCAGTAGCGGCCCCGGGTGATGCGGCCGGTACGGCCGAGGTCGTCGAAGGCCGTCGCGTAGGCGGTGCCGGGCTCGGTGCCGGTCTTCCGCAGGGCCGCGGCAAGGGTGGGCGACCACGGGAGGCGCTTGAAGTGCGCCTCGGCGGAGGCGAAGAACGGCTCGTCGTCCCAGAAGCCGGGGATGACGTTGCCGAAGTAGCGGGCGAACCTGCGGTGGTACTCGCCGGGCACGATGTCGAGGAACAGCTCCACCGGCTCGTCGTCGAGGAGGTCGACGTAGCTGCGGCTGTAGCCCTGGGAGTCGTCGACCAGCGGGGTGCCGCCGAACACGTCGATCAGCCAGTCGCCCTCGGGGACGCGCCAGGTGCGGCCTTCGCCGAGTTCCCCGGTGAGTTCGACGACCTGGTCGCTGGAGGTGGCGCCGACCGGGCGGGCGGCGGCACCTCC
>NZ_JARAVK010000235.1:0-14164 GCF_033792765.1 Streptomyces sp. PA03-6a
GGGACAGGGGGGGTGGTCACGGGGCGACGCAGACGAAGATCGCGGTGCCGGGGATGATCCGGCCGCGCAGCGGGGACCAGCCGCCCCATTCGGCGGTGTTCCAGGCGGGCCATTCGGGTTCGACGAGGTCGACGAGGTGGAAGCCGGCGGCGGCGAGTTCGCGCACGCGGTCGCCGAGGGTGCGGTGGTGTTCGACGTAGACGGCGTGTCCGCCCTCGTCCTGCTCGACGTAGGGGGTGCGGTCGAAGTAGGGGGCGGAGGCGGTGAGTCCGTCTGGGCCGGGTTCGTCGGGGAAGGCCCAGCGGATGGGGTGGGTGACGGAGAAGACCCAGCGGCCGCCGGGGCGCAGGACGCGCCGGACCTCGCGCATGACGTGGGCGGTGTCGGCGATGAAGGGGAGGGCGCCGTAGGCGGAGCAGGCGTGGTCGAAGGAGGCGTCGGCGAAGGGGAGGGCGCCGGCGTCGGCCTGGACGAGGGGGAAGGGGCTGTGGCCGTCGTCGATGCGGCGGGCGTGCTGGAGCTGGCGGTGGGAGAGGTCGAGGGCGACGGGCCGGGCGCCGTGCGCGGCGAGCCAGCGGGAGCACTGGGCGGCGCCGGCGCCGATCTCCAGGACGGAGGCGCCCTTCAGTCCGGCGGCGGGTCCGAGGAGGTGGAGCTCGTCCTCGGTTGCTCCTTCCGGGCCCCAGACGAAATCTCCGTCGCCGAGGAACTCCCCGTGGTCGTTCTGGTACTCGTCGGCGTTGCGGTCCCACCATCCGCGGTTGGCTCGGCTGCTCTCCGTGGCGCCTGCGACACGGCGCGTGGCCTCGGGTTCTTCGGGGATGGGCCGGGGGGCCGGTGCTTGGATCATTGCGCTGGTCGTCGTACCCTCTGTGGTGACCTGTGGCTGCGGTGCCGCCGCAACACGTCTATGTGCCAGTGCCCGGTACGGGGTGTTACGCCCGTGGTGCGCTCTTCGTGCATTGACCGTGCCCGGCTGCCCCCGTATGCTACAAGTTGCGCTGCGAGCCTGCGCGCCTCGGACGGAGCAGGCTGCGCTCACATCTGTTGTAAACCTCTCGGCCTCTGGGCTGTCCGGAATCGGCAGGAGCGAAACGGGCTTACGGCGTAGCAGTACCTACGACTTCATGTCCGTACCGGAGCCCTTTTCCTAATGACGAGCAGCACCGAGGCCCAGGCCCCTCGTACCACCCCGCAGGTGGCGGTCAACGACATCGGTTCCGAGGAAGCCTTCCTCGCCGCGATCGACGAGACGATCAAGTACTTCAACGACGGCGACATCGTCGACGGCGTCATCGTGAAGGTCGACCGGGACGAGGTCCTGCTCGACATCGGTTACAAGACCGAGGGTGTCATCCCCTCGCGCGAGCTTTCGATCAAGCACGACGTCGACCCCAACGAGGTCGTCGCCGTGGGCGACGAGATCGAGGCCCTGGTCCTCCAGAAGGAGGACAAGGAGGGCCGTCTGATCCTGTCCAAGAAGCGCGCTCAGTACGAGCGTGCCTGGGGCACGATCGAGAAGATCAAGGAAGAGGACGGGATCGTCACCGGTACCGTCATCGAGGTCGTCAAGGGTGGTCTCATCCTCGACATCGGCCTCCGTGGCTTCCTCCCCGCCTCGCTGGTCGAGATGCGCCGTGTCCGCGACCTCCAGCCGTACGTCGGCAAGGAGCTCGAGGCCAAGATCATCGAGCTGGACAAGAACCGCAACAACGTGGTCCTGTCCCGCCGTGCCTGGCTGGAGCAGACCCAGAGCGAGGTCCGTCAGACCTTCCTCACCACCCTCCAGAAGGGTCAGGTGCGCTCCGGCGTCGTCTCCTCCATCGTCAACTTCGGTGCCTTCGTGGACCTGGGTGGCGTGGACGGCCTGGTGCACGTGTCGGAGCTGTCCTGGAAGCACATCGACCACCCCTCCGAGGTCGTCGAGGTCGGCCAGGAGGTCACGGTCGAGGTCCTGGACGTCGACATGGACCGCGAGCGTGTCTCCCTGTCGCTGAAGGCGACCCAGGAAGACCCGTGGCAGCAGTTCGCCCGCACCCACCAGATCGGCCAGGTCGTGCCCGGCAAGGTCACGAAGCTGGTGCCGTTCGGTGCGTTCGTCCGCGTGGACGAGGGCATCGAGGGTCTGGTCCACATCTCCGAGCTGGCCGAGCGCCACGTGGAGATCCCGGAGCAGGTCGTCCAGGTCAACGACGAGATCTTCGTCAAGGTCATCGACATCGACCTCGAGCGCCGTCGCATCAGCCTCTCGCTGAAGCAGGCCAACGAGTCCTTCGGTGCCGACCCGGCCTCGGTCGAGTTCGACCCGACCCTGTACGGCATGGCCGCGTCCTACGACGACCAGGGCAACTACATCTACCCCGAGGGCTTCGACCCCGAGGCCAACGACTGGCTCGAGGGCTACGAGACCCAGCGGGAGGCGTGGGAGCACCAGTACGCCGAGGCGCAGTCCCGCTTCGAGCAGCACCAGGCCCAGGTCATCAAGTCCCGCGAGGCCGACGCCGAGGCTGCGGCTGCGGCCGGCGAGGCGGCTCCGGCCGGCCCGACCGGTGGCTCGTACTCCTCGGAGTCCGGCGACCAGTCCGGCGCGCTCGCGTCGGACGAGGCGCTGGCCGCGCTCCGCGAGAAGCTGGCCGGCGGCCAGAGCTGATCGCAGGGCGTATCGCCCACGCACCACGGAAGGACCCGCTCTCCTCTGGAGGGCGGGTCCTTCCGCGTTGCCGGGTCCGGGTGGGAATGCGCGGGCTGTGCGGTCCGTTGCACCCAGAGTTGACGAAGACCGAGGGAAGGGTGCGCAGTGCTGGATCCGCAGGGGCTGTACGCATACGAGCCGGGCGGGGCAGAGGCGGTCGACGAGGCGTTCGGTGAGACCGGACCCGTGCTGCTGTACCACTTCGACGGGTACATCGACGCCGGGGAGACCGGCGGGCAGGTCGTCGAGGAGCTGCTGGAGCGGCAGGAGCACCAGGTGGTGGCGCGTTTCGACGCGGACCGCCTGGTGGACTACCGCGCGCGCCGTCCGCTGATGACCTTCAAGCGGGACCGCTGGACGGCGTATGACGCGCCGGAGATCGCGTTGCGGCTGGTCCGTGACAGTACGGGCAGCCCGTTCCTGCTGCTGTCGGGCCAGGAGCCGGACATCGAGTGGGAGCGTTTCGCCGCCGCGGTGGTGCAGATCGTGGAGCGGCTGGGGGTACGGCTGGCGATCAACTTCCACGGCATCCCCATGGGCGTCCCGCACACCCGCCCGGTGGGGCTGACGCCGCACGGCAACCGGCTGGACCTGGTGCCGGGGCACCGCAGCTGGTTCGACGAGGCGCAGGTGCCGGGCAGCGCGGAGTCGCTGGTCGAGTTCCGGCTGGCGGAGGCGGGCCGTGATGTGCTGGGCCTGGCCGCCCATGTGCCCCACTACCTGGCGCGTTCGGGTTACCCGGACTCCGCGCTGATGGTGGTGGAGACGCTGACGGCCGCCACCGGACTGGTGCTTCCGCAGGTGGCGCACGCGCTGCGGATGGAGGCGCACACGGTGCGCGCGGAGGTCGACCGGCAGGTCGCCGACGGTGACGCGGAGCTGGTCGCGGTGGTGCAGGGCCTGGAGAACCAGTACGACGCGCTGGCGGGCGGCGGCAGCCGGCAGAACCTGATCGCCGAGCCGGTCGAGCTGCCGTCGGCGGACGACCTGGCGGCGGAGTTCGAGCGCTTCCTGGCAGACCGTGAGGACGACGGCTCCTGACCCGGATCGTGGGTGTGCGGGGGCACCGGTAGTCTCGCGCCATGGTCAAAGTGGGGTTGACGGGCGGGATCGGGGCGGGCAAGAGCGAGGTGTCGCGGCTGCTGGCCTCGTACGGGGCGGTGCTGGTCGACGCCGACCGGATCGCGCGCGAGGTGGTGGAGCCGGGCACACCCGGGCTGGCGGCGGTGGTCGCCGAGTTCGGCGAGGGGGTGCTGGCCGCCGGCGGCGCCCTGGACCGGCCGAAGCTGGGCGCGATCGTCTTCTCCGACCCCGAGCGGCTGCGGGCGCTGAACGCCATCGTCCACCCCCTGGTCCGGGACCGTTCGGCGGCGCTGGAGCAGACGGCCGGCCCGGACGCGGTCGTCGTGCACGACGTGCCGCTGCTCACGGAGAACGCCCTGGCACCGCTGTACGACGTGGTCGTGGTGGTGGACGCCGCACCGGAGACTCAGCTGGACCGGCTGGTGCGGCTGCGCGGCATGGCCGAGGAGGACGCCCGGGCCCGGATGGCGGCCCAGGCCACCCGGGAACAGCGGCTGGCGGTCGCCGACGTCGTGATCGACAACGACGGGCCGCTGGAGGCGCTGGAGCCCCAGGTCCGGCAGGTGTGGGAGCAGTTGCGTCAAAAGATCGTCAAGAGCTGATCCGGAATCCTCTCCGTGGACGTCTGTGGAGCAGTAGCGTCGCTCCACCGCGGACAGAGGGGGCTGGGATGGAAGCCGTGTCGGCAGCGATCGGGATCGCCGTCGTGGTGCTGGGACTGGGTGGTCTCAAGAGCAGTTTCCGGGTGATCAAGCAGTACGAGCGGGGTGTGGTCTACCGCTTCGGGCGGGTGCGGCCGCACGCCAAGCAGCCCGGGCCGCGTCTTCTGGTGCCGCTGGCGGACCGGATGACCAAGGTCAACATGCAGGTGGTGACCATGCCGGTGCCCTCGCAGGAGGGCATCACCCGCGACAACGTCTCGGTCCGGGTGGACGCCGTGCTGTACTTCCGGGTCATCGACCCGATCAAGGCCACGGTGGACGTGCAGAACTACCAGTTCGCGATGTTGCAGGTGGCCCAGACCTCGCTGCGTTCGGTGATCGGCAAGAGCGAGCTGGACGACCTGCTGTCGGGGCGCGAGGCGATGAACGAGGGCCTGGAGCTGATGCTGGCCACGCCTGCCGTCGAGTGGGGCATCCACATCGACCGCGTGGAGATCAAGGACGTGGCCCTGCCGGAGTCGATGAAGCGGTCGATGGCGCGGCAGGCCGAGGCCGACCGCGAGCGCCGGGCGCGCATCATCACCGCCGACGGCGAACTGCAGGCCTCGCAGAAGCTCGCGCAGGCCGCGGCCGCGATGGACGGCACACCGGCCGCGATGCAGCTGCGGCTGCTGCAGACGGTCGTGGAGGTGGCAGCGGAGAAGAACTCGACGCTGGTCATGCCGTTCCCGGTGGAGATGCTGCGTTTCTTCGAGCGGGCGTCGGGAGGCGAACGCCTGGCCGCCGAACCGGCCCCTGTTCCCGCCCCGGCACCCGACCCCGTCGCGGCTGTGGAGCCGCCGCGGCCCGTCGCGGAGGTCGACGGCGTGGCTCCGGCGGCCCTGGAAGCGCCGAAGGACCCGGCCGGGCCTACGGTGCCGGCGGAACGGCGCCCGGCCGGCGAGGAGGCCTGAGCGACCGCCGGGGTGTTCCGCCCGGGAATGCATATGCAGATGGTGATGTTGGGTAGTTGTGAGCTGTTGAGCGCCCGGGGAAGGAGGCGGCTGTGCCCGAGCAGAGCCCCGAGAACCACGTCATCGACTTCCGTGCGGCCGAGCAGCTGCTGGCGGCCCGCGACGCCCGTGGGGCGGTGAAGCTGCTGGACTCGGTCATCGCCGCCCACCCGGAGAACACCGCGGCGCGGCTGCTGCGCGCGCGGGCCTTCTTCCTGTCCGCGCAGCTGCGCCCGGCCGAGCTGGAGTTCCAGGTCGTCCTGGAGCGCGAGCCGGACAACGCGTACGCGCACTTCGCCCTCGGCCGCACCCTGGAGCGTTCCGGCCGCTCCGGCGAGGCGCTGCGGCACTTCCGGCTGGCGGCGGCGCTCGACCCCAAGCCCGACTACCTGCAGGCGGCACGCTTCCCCGACCCGGCGTGAGCCAGGGTGGGTAGTTCGTCCGCTTTTACGGCGAACACCCCTCGCGTCACATTGATCCGTATCGTCACTCCCGTTACCGTTCCGGGGCACGCGTTCTGACGCAGCCTCAACTGTCGGGAGCCGGCCGTGACTCGAGTGACCAGGCGGATGCTGCTGGGTTCCGCCGCCGCGACCGCGACGGGCGCGGTGTTCGCGACGGGGGCGGCGGGCGCGACCGCGGCCGCCGCCTTCGACACTGCTCCCGCACGCGCCGCGCTGGGCCGCCTGCTGCCACGGCACGCGGGGCAGTTCCGGCTGGTCGCGCTGGGCCGGGGGAACGGCGGCAAGGACGGCGAACGGTCCGACCGCTTCCGGATCGCGGGTGCGCGGGGCCGCATCGAGGTGGCCGGCACGTCCCAGGCCACACTGCTGTGCGGCGTGCGCTGGTACCTCAAGCACGTGTGCGGTGTGGGCGTCTCCTGGGTGGGCGACAGCCTGGACGCCCTGCCCGCGACGCTCCCGGCGCCGCCCCCGGGCGGCATCGCCCGCCGCGCCACCGTGCCGCACCGCTTCGTGCTCAACGACACCAACGACGGTTACACCGCCCCCTACGCCGACTGGTCGCGCTGGGAGCGCTTCATCGACGTCCTGGCACTGCACGGCTGCAACGAGGTGCTGGTGGTGGCCGGTGCAGAGGCCGTGTACCGGCGCGTGCTGCGCGAGTTCGGCTACTCCGACAAGGAGGCCCTGGCCTGGCTGCCGGCCCCGTCCCACCAGCCGTGGTGGCTGCTGCAGAACCTCTCCGGGTACGGCGGCCCGTTGACCTCGGGCATCGTCGACGCCCGCGCGGCGCTGGGCCGCAGGATCACCGCGCGGCTGCGCGAACTGGGCATGGCCCCCGTGCTGCCGGGCTACTTCGGCACCGTCCCGGACGGCTTCGCCGGTCGCAACGCCGGGGCGCACGTCGTCCCGCAGGGCACCTGGCACGGCTTCGCCCGCCCGGGCTGGCTCGACCCGCGCACCGACGCCTTCGCCGCGGTGGCCTCCTCCTTCTACCGCCACCAGAAACAGCTGTTCGGCGAGGCCGCGTACTTCAAGATGGACCTGCTCCACGAGGGCGGCACCGCGGGCGGGGTCCCCGTGGCCGCGGCCGCCCGCGGCGTCCAGGCGGCGCTGCGCGCGGCGCACCCCCGCGCCACCTGGGTGATCCTCGGCTGGGAGAAGAACCCGCGGGCCGACCTGCTGGAAGCGGTCGACAAGGAGCGGATGCTCGTCGTGGACGGCGTCTCCGACCGGTTCGCCTCGGTCACCGACCGCGAGCGGGACTGGGCGGGCACCCCGTACGCCTTCGGCTCCATCCCCAACTTCGGCGGCCGGACGACGATCGGCGCCAAGGCCCACGTGTGGGCGGACCGCTTCTTCAGCTGGCGGGACAAGCCCGGCAGCGCCCTGGCCGGCACCTGCTACCTCCCGGAGGCCGCCGAGCGCGACCCGGCCGCCTTCGAGCTGTTCTGCGAACTGCCCTGGCACGAGCAGCGGGTGGACCTGCCGACCTGGTTCGACACGTACGCGCGGACCCGTTACGGCACCGAGGACGGCCAGGCACGCGTCGCCTGGCAGGCGCTGCGCCGCACCGCCTACCGGCACGACGCGCTGGAGCGCGCCGACGCCCACGACAGCCTCTTCACCGCCCGTCCCTCGCTGACCGCCGACTCCAGCAGCGTGTACGCGCCGAACGCCCTCACCTACGATCCCGCCGCCTTCGACGCGGCGTTCACCGCGCTGCTGGCGGTCTCCGCCGGGGCACGCGGCTGCGACGCCTACCGCTACGACCTGACCGACGTCGCCCGGCAGGCCGTCGCCAACCGCAGCCGGCAGCTCCTGCCGCAACTGCGCGCCGCGTTCGCGCGCGGCGACGCGGCGGTCTTCCACCAGCTGTCCGAACTGTGGCTGCGGCTGATGCGACTGGCCGACGAGGTCGCGGGCGGCCACCGGGCCTTCCTGCTCGGCCCCTGGCTCGCCGAGGCCCGGGACTGGGGCGGGGCGGACGCGCAACGCGCCAAACTCGAGCGCACCGCCCGGGTGCTGACCACCACCTGGGGCGGGCGCGCGACGTCGGTGTCGCTGCACGAGTACGCCAACCGTGACTGGAACGGGCTGGTCGCGGACTTCTACCTGCCGCGCTGGCGGACCTTCCTGGACGAGTGCGCGGCGGCCCTCACCACCCGCCGCACCCCGCGGGCCGTCGACTGGTACCGCGCCGAGGAGCCCTGGACGAAGCGCGCCGGGCGCTACCCCACCCGGCCCACCGGCGACGCGCACACGCTCGCCCGGCGGGCCTACGGGGTCCTTGCCGCGGCCCCCTACCAGGGCACGCTGACCGTGACCGCGGACCCGGTGACGCTGGTGCCGGGCGGCCGGGCCGTGGTCACCGCGGAGTTCGCCAACACCAACGGGCTCGCCCCCACCGGCACGGTCGGCTTCTCCCTGACCACGGACGGGCTGCGGGCCGCACCGCGCGGGACGCTGTCGCTGCCGCGCGTGGCGGCGGGCGGCACCGGCCGTGCGACCTGGCACGTCACCGCACCCGAGGCACGCCCCAAGCGGCCGCTGTCGCCGCTGCGGTACGAGGCGCGGGCCGCTTACGAGCCGGTCCCCGGCGGCGCGCGGGTGCCCGCGGTCGCCACCGGGGACCTGTACGTCGCGGGCCCGCTGGACCGTGCCTACCGGACGGTCAACGGCACCGGAGCCGTGTTCGGGCAGCTCGGCGACCGCTTCGCCATCGACGGCGCCGGGCGCGACCTGTGGAAGGGCACGGCCGAGTTCGCGGCGGTCCTGCGGCCCGGCGCGCTGCGCGACGGCGGGACGGTCACCACCCGGGTCGACAGCCAGGCCGAGACCGCCGCATGGGCGCGGGCCGGCATCGTCGTCCGCGACGACCTCGACGACCCGGCCGCCCCGGGCTTCCTGAACCTGGCGGTCAGCCCCGGGCACGGGGTGACGCTGTCGTACGACTCCGACGGCGACGGCCTGCTGAACCGCTACCGGCGGCTCGCCGGTGTGCGGGCCCCGGTGCTGCTGAGGCTGCGCCGCAGGGGCCGCGCCTACACGGGGGAGTGCAGCACCGACGGCGGGACGACGTGGCGGAAGGTCGCGACCGTGACCGTCCCGGCGGCGGCCCGGACCCAGGACGTGGGGCTCTTCATGACCGCGGGGAACGGTGGCACGGGAGACCACGGCCTGGTGGAGTTCACCGGCTTCCGCGTCACCTGAGGCCGCCGGTTCCGCTGCCACCGCCGGTTCCGCCACCCGTGCCGACGGCGGCGACGAGGGCGGCCAGGGCGTCCCCGAACCGGTCCAGTCCCTCGCCGGGGGCACCACCGGGCTCGCTCATGTACCCGTCCCTGCGGATCTCGACCATCAGCGCCGAGACCTCGCGGACCTCGCCGTAGTGCTTCAACGGCACATAGGTGCCGGCGAACGGCGAGTCGAGACCGACCTCCCCGCACGGCGCGAAGGCCTCGCGGGCGGCGTCCAGCAGCCAGGCCGGGGTGTGGAAGGCATCCGTGCCCAGGCAGACGGCGGGCCGGGGCCCGTCGCCGTGCAGCTCGTAGGGGAGCGGCGCGCCGGGGTAGGAGTGCACGTCGATGACGACCGCCCGCCCCGTGGCCTCCAGCCGGTCCTGCACGGCCGCCGTCATGGCGGCCGCGTACGGCTCGAAGTAGGCCTCCAGCAGGGCCCGTTCGTGCCGGGGGTCGGACTCGCGCAGCGGCGCCCCGTGCGAGGTGCGGGTGTACACGGCGCCCATGCCGACGGCCCGCATCTCCTCCCGCTCGTCCGGGAACCGCTCGGGGTCGACGACCAGCCGCGACAGCCGGTTGGTGAACTGCCAGGCCCCCGTCCGTCCGGCGGCGCGCGCCGCGATCAGGTCGGTGTACGAGTCCGTCATGTGGTCGAGCTCGGCCGCCAGTCCGGCGTCGTCCAGGAGGATGCGCTCACGGACGTGCCCAGGCACGGCGCGGGCGCTGTGCGGGACGTGGAGGAGCACCGGTGAGTCCGGCGCGCCCTCGGTGACGCAGAAAGTCGATTCGTCCATTTCTCCACCCTCCCCGGACCCGCCGGTGTGACCTGCCGTCCAGCACGGCGGCGTTGAGGAACCGTCAGAACAGCGGCTCCGGCAGGACGCCCTCCAGGGCCAGCAACGAGCGCTTGATGTCGAGCATGCGCAGGCCCCCGCCGAAGCCGCCGATGCCCCCGTCGCTCTCCAGGACCCGGTGGCACGGGACGACGACGGGCAGCGGGTTGGCGCCCATGGCCACCCCGACGGCCCGGGCGGCGCCCGGCTCACCGACCCGCTTGGCGAGGTCCTGGTAACCGACCACGCTGCCGAACGGGACGCCGGCCGACAGCTCGCGCAGCACACGGCGGTTGAAGCCGGTCGTCAGGGACCAGTCGAGGTCGAGGTCGAAGGTGTGGCGCGTCCCGGCGAAGTACGCCTCCACCTGGCGTATCGCCTCGTCCAGCCGGGCCCCCGCGGCGCTCGCGGGCCCGGGCCTGCGCGCGGGCACGGCGCCCAGCCGGGAGCAGATCCGCTCCAGCACGGCGGGCGCCTCCTCCTCCCCGGTCCGGAAGGCGACGTGGACCAGGCCCTGCCCGGTCGCGGCGAGCAGCAGCGGCCCGACCGGTGCCTCCAGCACCGACCAGGCGACCTCGGCGGAAGGGGTCTGTGGTTGCGTCACGGTCCCCAGCGTAGGACGGGGCACTGACAGCCGGTCCCGGCCGGGGGCGCGCCGGGGAGGGATCCCCCCGGGTCCGGGACGGCCACGGCAACCGGCCGCACGCCGCACCACCCGGGAGGGTGGCCGTTCTCGACAGGTCTGTCACAAGCGGTGGCCGACCGGTTACGAGGGGGGATGGGGCGCGCATGACGCGAAACGACTTCATCCCGGCCGTCCGCCGGCTCGCCCGTGAACAGGACCGGGTCGCCACCGTCGCCCAACTCGCCGCGGTGGGCGTTCCGCAGAGCAGGCTGCGGGAGTGGTGCCGCCCCGGCGGCCGGTGGCAGCGGCCGCTGCCCCGGGTGGTCGTCCTCCAGCCCGGTCCGCTCACCGCCGCGCAGCGGTCCAGGGCGGCCCTGGCCTTCGCCGGGTACCCGCAGGTCCCGGCCATGATCACCGGCGTGGCGGGGCTCGCCCTGCACGGCGTCGCCGTGGCCGCGCCGCCCTGCGGGCTCCCGGTGGTGGACGTGCTCGTCCCGAGCGAGCGCCGCATCCGCACCCACACCTGGGTGCGGGTCCACCACGGCCGCGGACTCCCCGCGCCCTGCACCGTGGACGGTGTGCCCGTGGCGCCGGTGGCCCGGGCGGCCGCCGACGGCGTACGGGAGTCCATCGACCCCGAGTGGGCCCTGGAAGTCGTCCGCGAACTGGTCATAGCGCTCGGCGTGCCCGCCCCCGCGCTCGCCGCGGAACTGGGTGGCGCGGTACTCGCCCGGCGCCCCGCCGTGGCCGCCCTGCTCGACGCCATGGATCCCGGTCCGCGCGCCGCCTCCGCCGAGCCCATGGCCCGCGCCCTGGTGGCCCGGTCGGGACTCCGGCAGCCGCTGTGGCGTCCCACGCTCCAGCTCGACGGCGCCTTCCTGGGCTCGCCCGACGCGTACTGGGTGCGCGACGGCCTCGTCCTGGACCTCGGCCCGGGGACCGGGCGCGGCCGGCTGGAGTCGCTGGGCCTGCGCGTGCTGCGGGTCGCGCCCGCCGCGCTCACCCGCAGCCCCGCCGAGGTCGTCGCCGCCCTGCGCACCGCGCTCGCGGCCGGACCGTACGGCCCGCTGGACCGCATCACGGCACTGCCCGGGCCGATGTGACGTACGGGTGTCCGCGCGATGAAGTCGCCATGAGGCGGCCGCGCGGGGCGGGCCGGCGAGCCTAGCGTGTGTCAGCACGGGGGACGGAAGGAAGCGGGGGACCGGGGCGGCAAGGGGAGGGTGCCGTGAGCGGCACGTACGGAACGGTCAATGGCTTCACCTACGGATGGGCGACCCCTCTCGCGGGTTTCCTGATGGCCTGCTTGGGCGCCGCCCTCGGGCTGCGCTGCACGACCCGGGCCCTTGCCATGCACCCCTCGCGACGGGCCGGCTGGCTCGCGCTGGGTTCCGCTGCCATCGGTTCCGGCATCTGGACCATGCACTTCATCGCCATGATGGGCTTCACCGTCGGCGAGGTGCGGATCGCCTACGACACGCTCGTCACCTTCGAGAGCCTGCTCGTCGCCGTCGTGGTCGTCGCTCTCGGGGTGTTCCTCGTCGGCTTCGTGGGCCGCACGCTCCCCGCCGTACTGGCCGGCGGCTGCGTCACGGGACTCGGCATCGCCGCCATGCACTACATGGGCATGCGGGGCATGCGGCTGCGCGGCGACCTGGAGTACACGCAGTCCACGGTGGTGCTGTCGGTCGGCGTCGCCGTCCTGGCCGCCACCGTCGCCCTGTGGTCGGCGGTCGCCGTCCGGCGCCTGTACGCCGGTGTGCTCGCCAGCCTCGTCCTGGGCTTCGCCGTCACCGCCATGCACTACATCGGCATGGCCGCGCTGACGGTGCACCTGCACAGCGGCGCGCGGGAGGGATCGAGCGGGGCGGGACCGGCCGCGTTCCTCGCCCCGGTGCTGATCGGGCCGGTCGTCTTCCTCTTCCTCGCGGGGGTCGTCGTGGCGCTCGACCCGCCCGTCGGCGACTTCGACCCCGACCCCGACCCCGCGCCCGCCCGCGGCCGTCGTTCCTCGCGGGCGACCCGCTCCTCGCACGCCGCCCGGGCCTCACGCGTCCGCGAGCGCCCGCGCGAACGCCAGTGACGGCTGGTCGACCCCGCTGCACCCCGGGGCCGACTCCTTGGTGCCGTCCTCGCAGGGCCGGTCCCGGTCGGCCGACCACATGGACAGGCCGCCCAGCTGCTTGTCACGGGCGAAGGCGGCCAGTGTGGCCGCGTCCCGCAGGGTGAACACCTCGCCCCGGATGTCGTTCACCCCGATCATCGGGGTCACCCAGAGGGTCCGCCACGCCGCGGCGTCCGTCAGGCCTAGCAGCGCCTTGAGCTGCCGGTGCGCCGCGGTGGCCGCCTGGACCGCGTACCGGCCCATGTCGCCGGTGTACGTCTCCCCGTAGTCCATCGCCATGATGTTGACCGCGTCGACGCGCACCCCTTGGTGCCGGGCGTCCGCGAGCAGCGCGCGGGCCCCGGCGGTCAGCCCGGACGGCATCACGGGCAGCGTGAAGGAGACCGACAGCGGCCGGCCTTCCCGCTCGGCCTCCCGCTGGAGGCGGGCGACGGCGCGCGCCCGGCGGGTGCCGGCGGCGGTGTCCGCGAGGTCGTCGCCCTCGACGTCGAAGTCGACCCCGGTCAGCCGGTAACGCCCGATCACATCGGCGTAGACGGAGGCGAGTTCGTCCACGTCGTCGCAGGCGCCGGCGAGTTCCGTGCCGTCGGCGCCGCCGAACGAGACCCGCACGTCGCGGCCGGCGGCCCGCAGCGCGGCGATCCGGCCCGCCAGGCCGCCGTGGGCGATGCCGTCGCGCCCGTCCCAGGTCGGGGCGCAGTCACCGCGTGCGGTCACGAACCCGAGGGTGAAACCGTCGGCCCCGGTCCTGCGGGCGGCGTCCGCCATGTCGTACGCGGTGGAACGCGAGGCGTCCACGTAGGAGGTGAAGGCCACCTCGGCCACCGGTTCCCTCCCCCCGGGCGCGTGGCGCGCAGGGGAGCCGGCGGGCTCGGTGCCGGTGAGGAGGGAGGCGGTCGTGGCGGCGACGGCGACCGCCACGAGTCCGGTGATCAGCTGTGCCGTGCGGCTCTTCATGACGGAGAGACTATCTGCCCCGGGAATTTCGGATCACGCTTTCCTGGAATTGAGTGGACGGGGGTCTCGGTTCATTCGTGGGATTAATGCGGAAGTGAATCCGCGGAATTCATGGCGAGAAATTACTGCTAGCATTCCGCCCATGCATTCCCTCTCCCGACGGGCGTGTCCCCGTGGGCGGTCCACGGAGGAAGGGCCCGTATTCGTCGATGCGTCGGGCCGCCGGGCGCGCATTATCCGGCGCGCCGGACTGGCCGTCGGGATCGCCTGCGCGGGATATGCCGTGCTGCTGGGGGTGGCTTTCGCGGGAGGCACCCCTTTCGCCCCCCAGACCCTGATTCCGGGCGCCGACGTCCCCGAGGGCGCGTCGGCGCAGGCCGAGGCGGGTGGAAGAACCGGGGGTACCGCGGAACGCGTCGCGAGCGCCCCGGCCGCTCCTCACGCCCCCGCCCCGGTGGCCCGGGGCCCCGCCGCCGCGACGACGGTGGGCGC
>NZ_JARAVK010000236.1:0-14134 GCF_033792765.1 Streptomyces sp. PA03-6a
GGGTCGGGGTGGGTGTCGGGGTCGGCGTGGGCGTCGGGTCGCCGCCGCCACCGCCGGTGCAGGAACCGCCGTTGAGCTTGCAGCCGCTCGGGTTCCCGCTACCGGTGCCGTTGAAGCCGAAGCTGATGCTGGCGCCCGGGGCCAGCGTGCCGTTCCAGCTCTTGTTCTTGCCGGTCCAGTGGGTGCCGGAAGCGGTCACGTCGGCGTCCCACGCCGAGGTCACCGACGTGCCGGCGGGGAAGTCCCACTCGACGGTCCAGCTGCTGATGGACGAGGTGCCGCTGTTGGTGATCGTCCACTTGCCCTCGAACCCCGTGCCCCAGTCCTGGGTCTTGGTGTACGTGGCGGTGGTACCCGCGGCATGGGCCGGCGTGGCCAGACCGACGAGCGCGGCGAACGGGAGCAGCAGCGCGGTGAGCCCCGCGGCGGCTGTGGTCCTGATGCGTCTGGTGCGTGGAGTGCGTGGGGTGTCTCCAGTGCTCAAGGGGTGCTCCTCGAGTGGGGGCCGACGGGGAAACCAGTGCCGCCTGGTGGGCGGTTGACTCCATGTCATGCCCACCACAGTTCCCTGGCAGAGTAGAAAGGTCTGGACCAGATGGCAATAGGTCTGGACCATCTCGACCCCTCGGCCTGGAGCACGACGCCCCGGCGACCTCGCCGGGGCGTACAGGTGAACGAAGGAGCGCGCGGGGGCGGCGTCCGGCGTCAGGCCGGTTCGCGCACGGTGACCGTGTCGATGCCGATGTCGATGCCGACGTCGGGGCCGTGCCCGTCGAGGAACTGCTCGGCCCAGATGATCTTCCCGTCGTCGGTGTAACGGGTGCCCCACCGCTGGGCGAACTGCGAGATCAGGAACAGCCCGCGACCGCCCTCGTCGGTGGTGCGGGGGTGCCGCAGGTGCGGGGAGGTGCTGCTGGCGTCGGAGACCTCGCAGGTCAGCGCCCGTTCCAGGATCAGCCGCAGGCGGATCGGACCGGAGCCGTGCCGGATCGCGTTGGTGACCAGCTCGCTGACGACCAGTTCGGTGGTGAAGGCGAGGTCGCCCAGGCCCCAGTCCTCCAGCTGCCGGGTGGACAGCTCGCGGGCCCGCGCCACGACCGCGGGGTCGGTGGGCAGGTCCCAGGAGGCGACCCGGCCGATGTCCAGGCAGCGGGTCCTGGCCAGCAGCAGCGCCACGTCGTCGTGCGGGCGGGCGGGGGCCAGTTCGTCGACGACACTGCGGCACAACGCGTCCAGCGGCAGGTCCTCGGCCTCCAGGGCGGTCCGCAGCCGGCTCCGCCCGCTGTCCGGCACGTCGCCCGCGCCGTCCGCCGTCGCGACCAGGCCGTCCGTGTACAGCGCGAGGACGCTGCCCTCCTCCATCGTCAACTCGGCCGCCTCGAAGGGCAGTCCGCCCAGGCCCAGCGCGGGCCCGATGGGCATCCGGGGGAAGCGGACGGCCTCCCCGCCCTCGGCCCCGCACCGCTCGCCGGCGGGCCGGAGCACGGCGGGCGGCAGGTGCCCGGCGCTGGCCATGACGCAGTGCCTGCTGACCGGGTCGTACGTCACGTACAGGCAGCTCGACCCGAGCGCGCTGCCGCCCACCCCGACGGTCGCGGACTCCCCGGCCTCCCGGGAGACCTGGACGACCAGGTCGTCCAGGTGCGCCAGCAGCTCCTCGGGCGGCAGGTCGAGGTCGGCCAGGGTCCGTACCGCCGTGCGCAACTGGCCCATGGTCGCGGCCGCCTCGATGCCGTGGCCCACCACCTCGCCCACCACGAGGGCGACCCGGGCGCCGGACAGCGGGATGACGTCGAACCAGTCGCCGCCCACGCCCGACAGCTCGTCGGCCGGCCGGTAGTAGGTGGCGACCTCCACCGCCTCCTGCGGCGGGAAGGTGTGCGGCAGCAGGCTGCGCTGCAGCACGAGGGCGGCGTCCCGCTCGCGGGTGTAGCGGCGCGCGTTGTCCAGGCAGACCGCGGCCCTGGCCACCACCTCCTCCGCCAGGCGCAGGTCCTCCCCGTCGAAGGGGTCGGCGCGGCGCACCCGGAAGAAGAGGGTCACGCCGAGGGTGACCCCGCGGGCGCGGATCGGCACCACCATCGCCGTGTGGAGCCCGAGTTCGCCGAAGTGGAGCGCGCGGCCGCCGGCCGGTCCTGCGGCCCACTCCAGCTCCAGCGGGTCCAGCCGGGAGCTGAGCCAGGAGGTGCCGTCGGTCAGGCACCGGATGGGCGGGGTGTCCTCCAGGTAGGCGGAGACCGCCCCGATGCCGAACGCCGGCTGGGGCTCGCCCTGCCGCGCCGCCCGCATCCCGGCGCGGCGCAGCGGCACGGTGACGGCGTCGCCCAGCGGGCCGGGCTGCGGCTCCGCGCCCTTGATGACCGACTCCAGCAACTCCACGGCGACGTAGTCGGCGAGGTCGGGCACGACCACGTCCGCCAGGTCCTGCGCGGTGTGCATCACGTCCAGGGTGCGGCCGATGTGCTCGCTGGCCCGGTCCAGCAGCGACAGCCGCTGCCGGGCCCGCCAGCGGTCGCTGATGTCGACCACGGAGTAGCAGACGCCTACCGGGACGCCGCGCTCGTCCTCCAGCCGTACGAAGGACATCGCATGCGCCTTCTCGCGGCGTGGATCGGTGCGGAACCGCCCGACGTGCTCGTAGTCGATCACCGGCACGCCCGTCTCCAGGACCTGCCGCATCTGCGCCTCCAGGACCGTGGCGTTCAGGCCCGGCTGGATCTCCCCGAGCCGGCGGCCCATCCGCTCCTGGGAGGGGCCGCCGCCGAAGCGCTCCAGTGCCGCGTTCGACCACACGCAGCGCAGTTCGGTGTCGACCACGGCCAGCCCGATCGGCGTCTGGCCCGCGATCCGTTCCAGCATCGCCGGGGTCATCCCGGACGCCACGGAGCGGGCGGTGCTGCGGGACTCCGCCGCCAGGACCATCCAGCGGACGGACGTGCCGCCGATCCCCTCCGGGAGCCCGGCCACCCGTACGCCCAGCGTGACCCGCATGCCGTCGTCACGGCGGAGCCGCAGCACACCCGTCCAGCCGCCCTCGGTGCGGCAGCGCTCGGCGATCTCCGGCGGCCGCGCCGCGTCCTCCGGGGCGAGCAGGGCCACCGCGGGGGTGTCGATGACGTCCGCTGCCCGCCGGCCGAGCAGCCGCTCGGCGGCGGGCGGCCAGCTCAGCAGCCGCCCTTCGGCGTCGAGCAGCAACGTGACGGCGTCCGCCACGCCCGCGTCCACGCGTTCCTCGGGAGTCCCCATGGCCAGCCACTCCGTATCCGCCCGCAACGTTACGCTCCGCTCACCGTTCTTGTTCTTCCCACTCGGCGAACGCCGCTCACGGCGTCACGGGAAGAAGGAGAGCGGGCCGTCCGCTGCCCGCCCGGGCTCGTGGCCGGAACGGGAGGAGAGGCCGGAACGGAAGGGGAGGGTGGGCGGCCTCAGGAGCGTGCCCGGCGGGGACGGGTCCTCGGGGCGGCCGGCGGCCCCCGTGGGGACGGGCGGCGCGGGGAGAGACCGGCCGAAGAGCACCGGGACGTCCATCAAGACCTCCGGAGTACGGCCCCCGTGTCCCCCGCGAATCAGATTACTCGTCGGCCCCGGTCAGCGCCCCCCGCGTGCGTGCCGCCGTATCGCCAGCGGGACGAAGACCGCGAGCAGTGCCAGCGACCAGCCCACCGAGGCCGCGAGCGGATGGGCCATGGGCCACGCCGCCCCCGGGGCGTCGGCGATCCGGGCGGCCGGGCCGCCGAAGAGCCCGCGGCACGCGGCGGCCACGGCGCTGAGCGGATTCCACTCGGCGACGGCGCGCAGCCAGCCCGTCATGCCGGAGGTGGGAACGTAGGCGCCGGAGACCAGTTGCAGCACGAAGGTGGCGCTGCCGAGCTGCGCCGCCGCCTCCTCGTCGCGCAGCAGCAGCCCGAGATGGATCCCGGCCCAGCAGGTGGCGAAGCGGAAGAGCAGCAGGAGGCCGTACGCGCCGAGCACCTGACCCGCGCCCGCCTCGACGCGCCAGCCCACCGCCCACCCCACCAAGGCCAGTGGCACCAGCCCGGCGGCGGTGACCAGTGCGTCGGCGGCCGCCTGGCCGAGCGGCACCGCGGCCCGGCTCATCGGCAGGGTGCGGAAGCGGTCGGCGACCCCCCGCTGCGCGTCCTGCGCGGCCTGCATCATGCCGGTCATGAGCCCGCCGGCGGCGACGGCGGTGAACAGTCCCGGCAGGAGGTAGGAGCGGTACCCGGCGTCCCCGGGGAGGGTGAGCGCGCTGCCGAAGACGTAGCCGAAGAAGAGCAGCAGGATCAGCGGCATCGCCTGGGTGAGGACGAACAGCCCGGGGGCCCGGCGCACCCGCAGCAGATGGCGGCCGAGCATCGCCACCCCGTCGGCCAGGACACCGCCGTCCCCTTGTCGCGCGAGCGCGGTCATGCGGCCTCCTCCTTCGCGGGAGCGGTGGACGGGACGGGCAGGAGCGGGGCGGCGCCGCCGGTCAGCCGGTGGAACACCTCGTCGAGGGTGGGCGGCCGCAGGCTCGCGTCCACCAGCGGGACGCCGGCCGCGTCCAGGGCGAGCACGATGCGCGGCAGCGTGAGCGCCGGGTCGTCGCTGACCACGCCGACCGTGCGGCGACCGTGGTCCAGCACCGGCTCGGCGCCCGTCAGCGACCGCAGGACGACGGCCGCACCGGCCACCGCGCCGGCCTCGCCCACCACGACCTCGGCGGAGGAGCCGATGCGGGCCTTGAGCTCGGCCGGTGTGCCGCGGGCGGTGACCCGGCCCCCGTCGACCAGCGCGATGTCGTCGGCGAGCCGGTCGGCCTCCTCCAGGTACTGCGTGGTCAGCAGCACCGTCGTCCCCTCGTCGGCGAGCGTGCGCACCGACCGCCAGACGCCCTCCCGTGCGGTCGGGTCGAGGCCGGTGGTGGGCTCGTCGAGGAAGAGCACCCGGGGCCGCGCGAGGAGGCTCACCGCGAGGTCGAGGCGCCGTCGCATGCCGCCGGAGTAGCCGCGCACGGGCCGGTCGGCGGCGTCCTCCAGGCCGGCCCCGGCGAGGAGTTCGTCCGCCCGCGCCCGCCCGGGGGCACCGCGCAGCCGTTGCAGCCGGGCGAACAGCCGCAGGTTCTCCCGGCCGGACAGCTCCTCGTCCAGGGAGGCCTCCTGACCGGTGACGCCGATGGTACGGCGCACCGCGGCCGGCTCCCGCACCACGTCGTGCCCGGCGACCCGCGCGGTGCCCGCGTCGGGGACGAGCAGCGTGGTCAGCAGCCGCACGGCCGTGGTCTTCCCCGCCCCGTTCGGCCCGAGGAGCCCGCAGACACGCCCCGCGGGCACCGCCAGATCCAGCCCGCGCAGGGCGCGAACCTCGCCGAAGCCCTTCTCCAGACCCTCACTGAGTACAGCGTACGTGGTTTCCATGTACGGCACCATACCCCACTCCGTACGCCGTACGTAACTACCATGGTGGACGAGGTGATGATCGATGCCAGCCAGCACCGGGCGACCCGCCGCCCCCGAGGTGATCTGGACCCGTCCGGAACGGGCGGCCAGGGGCCCGCGGCCCGCCCACAGCCGCGCCGAGATCGCCGCGGCCGCGGTGCGGATCGCCGACGCCGAGGGCATCGACGCGGTGTCGATGCGGCGCGTGGCGGCCGAGGTCGGCGCGGGCACGATGTCGCTCTACAACTACGTGCCCCGCAAGGAGGACTTGCACGAGTTGATGGTCGACGCCGTCACCGGCGAGTACGAGCTCCCCGAGGAACCCTCCGGCGACTGGCGCGCGGACCTGATGGCCCTGGCCCGGGCCGGCCGCGACCTGCTGCGCCGCCACCCGTGGGTGCCGCGGCTGTACACCTCCGTCCACGGCTTCAGCCCCAACGGCCTGCGCTACCTGGAGCACTGCCTCGCCGCCCTGGAGGGCCTGGACGAGGACGACGCCACCAAGATGGAGCTGCTCGCGGTGGTCCACGGCACCGTCATGACGTACGTGGGCAACGAGGTGGCCACCCAGGAGCGCAGCCGGGCCCTGCCGTGGACGCCGCTGGAGGAACAGGCCGCGCGCCTGGCGTATCTGACGGACCGGGTCGGCGGGGGCGCGTACCCGCGCCTGGCCGCGGCGCTGGCGAACGCTGGCCCTGCGGTCGACATGGACGCCTGGTTCGACCGCACGATCGGCCGGATCCTGGACGCGTACGGGCGCGGCGGCGGGGAAGAGGACCGGGGCCGGGACGCCTGAGCGCGGCGGCGCCGGGGACCGGGTGCGGTGCGGCCGTTTCCCCGGCGGGCTCGGGCTACCCTGCTCGGAAGGCCCGAAAGAGGGGGTGCTGCCGGTGTCCGGGCGTCGACTGCGTGCCCTGCGCGCACTGAGGAACTCGGCGAAGGAGAGGGCCAGGACGGCGAGGTCGGCCCGTCCCGCCCAGGCCTCCGCGCCGCCGTCCGGCGAGGGGGAGGGCCCCCTGGAGCCGCGGATCGCGGGCCCCGCGGCCGCCGCCGTGAGCAGCGTGATGGACGCGGCCCTGTACCGGGACGGCCGGCGCATCGCGACGCCCTCCTCCCTCGCCGAGGCGTACACGCAGCTGCGCGCCGAGCCCGGCGCGATGGCCTGGATCGGGCTCTACCGGCCGAGCGAGGCCGAGCTGGTCTCGCTGGCGAAGGAGTTCGACCTGCACCCGCTGGCCCTGGAGGACGCCATCCAGGCCCACCAGCGCCCCAAGCTGGAGCGGTACGGGGAGACCCTCTTCGTCGTGCTCCGCGCCGCCCGCTACCTGGACGCCCCGGAGGAGGTCGACTTCGCCGAGCTGCACATCTTCGTCGGCCCCGGCTTCGTCCTGACCGTCCGCCACGGTGCGGCCCCCGACCTGTCCGCCGTGCGGCGCCGCATGGAGAGCAACCCCGAGCTGCTGACGCTCGGCCCGGAGGCGGTGCTCTACGCGATACTCGACACGGTCGTCGACGGCTACGCACCGGTCGTCGCGGGGGTCGAGAAGGACATGGAGGAAAGCGAGATCCAGGTCTTCGGCGGCGACCCCCAGGTCTCCCGCCGGATCTACGAGCTCTCCCAGGAGGTACTGGAGTTCCAGCGCGCCACCCGCCCGCTCATCCCCATGCTGGACGGCCTGCAGGCGGGCTTCGTGAAGTACGGGACGGACGAGGAGCTGCAGCGCTACCTGCGCGACGTCGCCGACCACGTCACGCACACCATCGAACGCGTGGACGGCTTCCGGCAGGCGCTCGGCGACCTGCTCACCCTCAACGCGACCCTGGTGGCGCAGCAGCAGAACGCCGAGATGCGGGCGCTGGCGGAGGCCGGCTTCGAGCAGAACGAGGAGATCAAGAAGATCTCCGCCTGGGCCGCCATCCTCTTCGCGCCCACGCTCGTCGGCACCATCTACGGCATGAACTTCGACCACATGCCCGAGCTGCACTGGCTGCTCGGGTACCCCTTCGCGATCCTGCTCATGGGCGTGGTCTGCGTCAGCCTCTACCTGGTCTTCAAACGGCGCGGCTGGCTGTGAGGGCCCCGCGGGCTCAGATCCTGGGATGCGCGGGCACGTGCGTGACCTCCTCGATCTCGTGCGCGGCCTTGCCGAGGAGCTGACGCGCGAGGTCGTTGAGCGCCCTGGCCGCCGCGAGTTCCTCGCCGACCCGTTCCTGGTCCGGGTCGGAGGGGTGCCGGTTGGCGTGGCCGTGCGACCTGACCTCCGTGCCGTCCGGAAGGCGGAGCAGCGCGGCGGCCTTCGTCCTCGCGCCGTCCTCCCGGAAGTCCATCTCGATGTGCCATCCGACGAGGGTCTGCATGACGGAACACCTCCAGCGGTCCCGGTCCCGGTGTCTCCTTCCAGCGTGCTCCCTATCGCGGAACTACTCCACCAGGGTGACGATGGAGCGAAAGGAAAACGGTCCCTGTCACAAGGAGGCGCCGTCATGACCACCGCACTGGACATCATGCATCCCGGCGCCATGTGCGTCGGGGAGCGGGAGAGCCTCGCCGACGCGGCCCGGATCATGCGTGAGCAGGACATCGGCGCGCTGCCGATCTGCGGGGACGACGACGTGCTGGTCGGCATCGTCACCGACCGGGACATCGTGCTGAAGTGCGTCGCCGAGGGACGCGACCCGTCCGAGGTCTCCTGCGGCGAGCTGGCCATGGGCCGGCCGCAGATCATCGAGGGGGACGAGCAGATCGACCGGGTGCTGGAACTGATGGAGGAGTACCGGGTGCGCCGGCTGCCGGTGATCGACCATCCCGCACACCGTCTCATCGGCATGATCAGCGAGGCCGACGTGGCCCGCCACCTGCCGCAGGAACGGGTCGCCGAGTTCGTCACGGCCGTCTGCTCGGACTGACCCGGGGCCGTGTGGACGGGGCGGTCACCACCGCCCGATCCGGGCGAGCGCCTCGTCCACGCTCGGCACCGGGCGGAAGGCCCTCATCAGCCCGGTGGCGCGCAGGATCCTGAGGGTCGGGGGGCGGGCGCAGACGAACTGCACCTGCCCGCCGTGGCCGTGGACCCGGCTCCGCAGCCGGCACAGGACGGCGAGTCCCGAGCAGTCGATGAAGTCGACGGGGTCCAGGTCGACGACGAGACCGGGGCCCGGGGCGCGGGTCAGCGCGTCGAGCAGCGGAATGATCTCCATCGCCGCGACGATGTCGATCTCCCCGCTGAGTTCCACCACGACGCACCCGTCGATCGTGTGGGTACGCAGGTACGGGCTCACCGGAGCATAAGATCACCGGGCCGATGAGCCGACCAATGCGTCAAGGTCCACTTCACTCGATCGAGTGAGACCTGTGAAAAGCTGCAAAACCCCTGTTCACAGGGGAGGAGAGCGGTACCCGGCGTCGCCGCCGGGTGCACTCAGAGGGCGCGGAGGACGGCGTTCAGCCGGTCCCGGGTGGCGTCCGGGGAGAGGCTGTCGGCGCGCAGCTTCGCCATGACGACGCGGTACTGGTCGACCTCCTCGCGCTTGTCGATGTACATCGCCCCGGTGAGCTGCTCCACGTACACGACGTCCGGGACGTCGGACTCCGGGAAGGTCAGCTGGGTGAAGGTCCCGCTGGCGCCCGCGGAGTACCCCGTGAACTCCAGCGGCAGCAGCTGCACCGTCACGTTCGGCTGCTGCGAGGCCTCGATGAGGTGCACCAGCTGGGCCCGCATCACCTCCCGCCCGCCGAACCTGCGGAGCACCACGGACTCGTCCATCACGGCCACGATCTCCGGGGCGAGCTCCGAGGTCAGCAGCTTCTGCCGCTTGTGCCGCAGGTCCAGCCGGCGCTCCACCTCGTCGGCGGGGGCGCCCGGGTGGCCCAGCTCGATGACGGCGCGGCTGTAGTCGTCGGCCTGGAGCAGGCCGTGCACGAACTGCGTCTCGAAGGATCGGATGACCGAGGCGGACTCCTCCAGGCCCACGTACGTCTGGAACCACGCGGGCAGGACGTCGCCGAAGCCGTGCCACCAGCCGGCGACGTTCGCCTCGCGCACCAGGCCGAGCAGGGCCGTGCGCTCGCCGTCGTCCGTGATGCCGTAGAGGGTGAGCAGGTCGGCCACGTCGCGCTCCTTGAAGCTCACGCGCCCGAGCTCCATGCGGCTGATCTTCGACTCGGACGCGCGGATCGAGTAGCCCGCGGCCTCACGGGTGATGCCCTGCGCTTCGCGCAGCCTGCGCAGCTGCGAGCCCAGGAGGATGCGGCGCACCATCGATCCGCTTCCCGACTGCACTGTGGTCATTTGCGCCTACCTTCTCCCCGTGGCATCCAGCAGTCTGCCACCTTCGCGCTGCGTTCAGTACTCGATCGGTCACTCTCGATCGTCACTCCCGGCCCATCTGCCTCGTGCCATGCAAATGCACGTGCATCCGCCCCTTGCATCGGCCGCAGGCCGTACGGGACGATTGCGTACGTGCCGATACCGGGTGGTGCGCATGTGGACTGAGAGCTCGGCCGGGGTGCAGCCTTTATGGGACGGGCTGGTTCCGGAGCGCCTTTCGTCGTCGAGTGCCACCTCCTGCCCGCTGCCGCCGCGTTACGAGGCGGTCGGCGACGCACGAAGATTCGCGCGGACGACCCTGCACGCCTGGCGCTTGGAAGAACTCCAGGACGGCATCGAACTGGTCGCCTCGGAACTGGTGACCAACGCCCTGCGCTACGCGGTCCCCGAGGACGCGGCCCACGGGTGCGTCCGGCTCAGCCTGGTCAGATGGTCAACGCGCGTAGTGTGCGCGGTGCGGGACCCCAGCAGCCACGGACCCGTCGCCAAGGCCCCGGACTTCGTCGCCGAGTCCGGGCGCGGGCTGCATCTGGTGGAGTCCTTCAGCGAGACCTGGGGCTGGCATCCCCTCACCGGCATGGGGAAAGTCGTCTGGGCGCTCTTCCGTATGCCCGGACAGAACGACGGCCCGTCACATTGAGCCGTAACGGGGACGACCGTGGTCAGTTCGCCACGAAATGATCGAACTCCCCGTTCTTCATCCCCACGATGAGGGATTCAATCTCTTCCTTCGTATATATCAGCGCCGGTCCGTCCGGAAAACGTGAATTGCGCACGGCCACGTCCCCGTCCGGAAGCGCGGCCAGCTCCACGCACTGACCGTTCGCATTGCTGTGCCGGCTCTTCTGCCACACCAGTCCGTGGAGATCGGACGCTGCCATGCCGTTGTACGTGTGGCGCATGCTTCTCTCCAGGTAAGTGCCGTGCAGGACAGGGGAGATGATAGCCAGAGACGGTGTCACGTGCATCTGCACGTGCAGGTGCACGTGCAGTCACTCAGGGTGAATGCAGCGGCCAATGAAGGGCCAACGAACCGTCCGCCGGAATTGCTCCCACCGTATGCGACGGCCCCGCCCGGGAATCGGATTCCCGGGCGGGGCCGTTTAATGCAGGAGGCACCGCGGCCGCCGCCGTCACTCCTGACCGGCGGGAACGGTGCCGAGCTTGCCGGCCTTGAAGTCGTCGAAGGCCTGGGCGAGTTCGGCGTGGGTGTTCATCACGAACGGGCCGTACTGCATCATCGGCTCACGAATCGGCAGCCCGCCCAGAAGGACGACCTCGAAGTTGGGGCTGCGCGATTCCTGGGACCCGTCGGCGCGGATCGTAAGGGAATCGCCGCGCCCGAAGACCACCGCCTGCCCCATGCGGAAGGGCCGGTTCTCCGGGCCCGCGGTGCCGCGGCCGGCCAGGCCGTACGCCAGGGCGTTGAAGTCCGCGCGCCAGGGCAGCGTGAGCTGGGCGCCCGGGTTCACCGAGACGTGCAGCATGGTGATCGGGGTGTGCGTGGCGCCCGGGCCCTGGTGGCCGTCGATGTCGCCGGCGATGATCCGGATGAGCGCGCCGCCGTCCTCGGACGCCAGCAGCTTGACGCTGCCGCCGCGGATGTCCTGGTACTTCGGCGCGATCATCTTGTCCCTGGCGGGCAGGTTGACCCACAGCTGCAGGCCGTGGAACAGGCCGCCGGTCATGACCAGTTCTTCCGGCGGCGTCTCGATGTGGAGCAGGCCACTGCCGGCCGTCATCCACTGCGTGTCACCGTCGGTGATGGTGCCGCCGCCGCCGTGGGAGTCCTGGTGGATGAACGCGCCGTCCATGATGTAGGTGACGGTCTCGAAGCCGCGGTGCGGGTGCCAGGGCGTGCCCTTGGGCTCGCCGGGCGCGTACTCCACCTCACCCATCTGGTCCATCATGATGAACGGGTCGAGGTTCTTGTAGTCGATGCCCGCGAAGGCACGGCGGACGGGGAAGCCCTCCCCCTCGAAGCCGCTCGGGGCGGTGGTCACCTGCAGCGCACGCCGCTGCACCGCGTCGGCGGGGGCGTGGACGCGCGGCAGGGTCAACGGGTTCTCGACGGTCACTGCAGGCATGGCCAGGATCCTCCTCGGATTGTTCAACGTTCAACATAGTTGAACGCTGAACTTCCCGCAACCGTTCCCCGGCCTTTGTCCGGTTTACGTGGGGTGAGGGCCGGATCAGCCGTACATCCGCCGCATGGTGAACTCCACCATCTGCTCGACCGCCTTCGCGTCGAACACCATCCGGTGCTCGCCCTCCATGTCCAGCACGAAGCCGTAGCCGGTCGGCAGCAGGTCCAGCACCTCGGCACCCGTGATCACGAAGTACTTGGACTCCTTGCCTGCGTAGCGGCGCAGCTGCTTCAGCGAGGAGAACATGGGGATCACCGGCTGCTGCGTGTCGTGCAGCGCCAGGAATCCGGGGTTGTCGCCGCGCGGGCAGTAGACCTTGGACGTGGCGAAGACCGCCTGGAAGTCCTCCGCCGACATCGAGCCCGTGGTGAACGCGCGCACCGCGTCCGCCAGCGAGGGCGGTGACGGCTCGGGGTAGCCCGCGCCCATCGGCGCCCCGCCCATCGGCGGCGCCGCCCCTGCCATCCCGTTCTGGTCGTAGCCGTACACGGCACACAGCGTATCGGGCCGCTAGCCCGGCACGGGAGCCTCATGGAGTTCGAACCAGATCGCCTTGCCGTCGCCGAGCGGATCCACGCCCCAGGCGTCCGCCATCTCCTGCAGGAGCAGCAGTCCGCGTCCGGAGGCGGCCATCTCGCCCGGGGTGCGGCGGTGCGGCATGTCGTCGCTGCGGTCGGTCACGTCGACCCGCAGCCGCCGGACACCCGGCACGCCGAGCAGCTGCGCGCCCAGCACCGCGTCGTCGTCCGTGTGCAGCAGCACATTGGTGACCAGCTCCGACACCAGCAGCACGGCCGCGTCGACCTGGTCCCCGGACGTCCAGTCGTGCAGCAGCGCGCGGACCTCCTCCCGGGCCGCCCGCAGTTGCCGGGGGTCGGTCTGGGCGACGGTGAGCACGCTGCGCCGCACCGGGACGTCGCGGAGCGTCCCGACGGGGTCGCGGCGCACCAGCAGCAGCGCGATGTCGTCCTCCCGGCGGTCGGCGAACGGGCCGGTCAGATGGTGCGAGGCCGGGCCGTGCACCGCCTCGACCAGGGTGTCGGCGAGCGCCTCCAGCCCGTCGTCGACCGCGTCCTCCAGCACCGAGCGCAGCCGCCGCCACCCCGTGCCCAGGTCGTGGCCGCCGGTCTCGACCAGCCCGTCCGTGCAGATGAGCATCGTCTCGCCGGGCTCCAGGGTGAGCCGCGTGGTCGGGTAGTCGGAGTCCGGGGCGATCCCCAGGGGGAGGCCGCCGGCCGTGCGCCGGATGATCGTCGTGCCGTCCGCGAGCCGGACGACCGGGTCCAGGTGCCCCGCCCGGACGACGTCCAGGGTGCCGCTGACCGGATCGACCTCCAGGTAGAGGCAGGTGGCGAAGCGGCCGTCCTCCCCGTCGGCGGAACACTGGGTGAGCCCGGCCAGGAAGCGGGAGGTCCGGGACATCACGGCGTCCGGGCGGTGCCCCTCGGCGGCGTACGCGCGCAGCGCGATGCGCAGTTGCCCCATCACCCCCGCCGCGCGGACGTCGTGGCCCTGCACGTCGCCGACGACCAGGGCGGTGCGCCCCGACGGCAGGTCGATCACGTCGTACCAGTCGCCGCCCACCTGCAGCCCGCCGCCGGTCGGCACGTAGCGGGCGGTCAGCGTCATCCCCTCGACCTGCGGCCGCCGCCCGGGCAGCATCGCGCGCTGCAGCCCGTCGGAGAGCTCCCGCTCGGACTCGTGCAGATGCGCCCGGGACAGCGCCTGGGCGAGCATCCGGGCGACGGTGGTCAGCACCGACCGCTCGTCCGGGGTGAAGGCGACGCGTTCCCGGAAGGCGGCCATCCACGCGCCGATCGTGCGGCCCGCGGCGACCAGCGGCAGATACGCCCAGGACGACCGCCCGAAGTCCCGCACCAGGGGCCACGTGGCCGGGAAGCGTTCCTCGTACGCCTGCGGGCTCGGCAGGTAGACCGCACGGCCGGTGCGCACCACGACCGCCGCCGGGTACTCCGTGCGGAGCGGCATGTCCAGGAAGGGCACCTCGTCGCCCGGCCGCTGCCCGTGGAACCCGATGGCGCGGAGCCGGTCGCCCTGGACGCCGAAGACGGCGAGGCGGTCGGGGGAGAACCCCGGCATGGACAGGTGGGCGGCCACGCGGAGCACCTCCTCGGTGCTGTCCGCCTCCGCCAGCGCCCGGCCCGCGTCCAGCAGGAAGGCCTCGCGGGACCGCCGCCAGTCCGCGGGGGCGGCGGTCCCGCGAGGCCTTCCTGCTGGAGGC
>NZ_JARAVK010000237.1:0-3946 GCF_033792765.1 Streptomyces sp. PA03-6a
CGGCCGGACGACCGGGAGGCCGAGCGCGGTATCGGCGCGACCGCACCGCGACGCGGGGGCGGTGGCACGGGCCCCCACGTCGCGGTGCGGTCGCGCCGATACCGCGCTCGGCCTCCCGGTCGTCCGGCCGGCGGGTCAGAGCCGTTCGATGATCGTGACGTTGGCCTGGCCGCCGCCCTCGCACATTGTCTGCAGTCCGAAGCGCCCGCCGGTGCGCTCCAGTTCGTGCAGGAGGGTGGTCATCAGCTTCACGCCGGTGGCGCCGAGCGGGTGGCCCAGCGCGATGGCGCCGCCGTTGACGTTGACCCGGCCGGGGTCGGCGCCGGTCTCCTTGAGCCAGGCCAGGACGACGGGGGCGAAGGCCTCGTTGATCTCGACCAGGTCGATGTCGTCGATGGTCATCCCGGTCTTCTTCAGGGCGTGCGCGGTCGCCGGGATGGGCGCGGAGAGCATGCGGATGGGGTCCTCGCCGCGCACCGACAGGTGGTGGACCCGCGCCCGCGGGGTGAGCCCGTGCTCGCGGACCGCGCGCTCGGAGGCGATGAGCATGGCGGCGGCCCCGTCCGAGACCTGGGAGGACAGGGCCGCGGTCAGCCGCCCGCCCTCCACCAGGGGTTTGAGGCCGGCCATCTTCTCCGCAGTGGTGTCGCGGCGCGGGCCCTCGTCGGTGGTCACACCGGCGTAGGGGGTGAGTTCGCGGTCGAAGCGGCCCCCGTCGATCGCGGCGACCGCCCGCCGGTGGGAGCGCAGCGCGAACTCCTCCATGGCCTTACGGGTGATGCCCCACTTCGCGGCGATGAGCTCCGCGCCGTGGAACTGGCTCACCGGGGTGCTCCCGTAGCGGGCGCGCCAGCCCTCGGAGCCGGAGAACGGGCCCGCGGTCAGGCCGAGCGGTTCGACGGCCCGGTGGTTGGCGTAGCCGATGGGGATGGCCGACATGTTCTGGACTCCGCCCGCCACGACGAGGTCCTGGGTGCCGGACAGCACGCCCTGGGCGGCGAAGTGGACGGCCTGCTGGGAGGAGCCGCACTGGCGGTCGACGGTCACGCCGGGGACCTCCTCGGGCAGCCCGGCCGCCAGCCAGCTGGTGCGGGCGATGTCGCCCGCCTGCGGGCCGACCTGGTCGAGGCAGCCGAAGACGACGTCCTCGACTGCGGCCGGGTCGACCCCGCAGCGTTCCACCAGCGCCTTCAGTACATGGGCGCCGAGGTCGGCGGGGTGGACCGCGGACAGCCCGCCGCCGCGCCGGCCGACCGGGGTGCGGACCGCTTCGACGATGTAGGCCTCGGCCATGACTGCTCCTCCGTGGGGACCGGGTGGTGGACCGGGTGCGGCTGCGTCATTCCCGGGCGGTGACGCCGTCCAGCACCATGGACAGGTACTGCCGGGCGATCTCCTCGGGGCTGTGCTGCCCGCCCGGCCGGTACCAGGACGCCGCGACCCAGACGGTGTCGCGGATGAAGCGGTACGCCAGCCGCAGGTCGAGGTCGGCGCGGAACACCCCGGCGGCGGCGCCGCGTTCCAGCGTCCCGAGCCAGAGCCGCTCGAACCTGCGCTGCGAATCGCCGAGATAGGCGAAGCGCGGCTGGGAGGACGCCAGCTGACGGGCCTCCCGCTGGTAGATCGCGACGGCGTCCAGGTGCCGGTCGATCTCCCGGAAGGACTCGGTGACCAGGGCCTCGACGGTCTCCCGTGGGCCGAGGCCGGTGGCGAGCACGTCCTCGTACCCGGCCCACAGCTCGTCCAGGAAGGCCGAGAGGATCTCGTCCAGCATCGACTCCTTGGAGTCGAAGTGGTAGTAGAGGCTGCCCGCGAGCATCCCCGCCTCGTCGGCGATCCGCCGGACGGTGGTGGCGTCGTAGCCCTGCGCGGCGAACACCCTGGCGGCGATGGCGAGGAGTTCGGCGCGGCGCCCGTCGGAGGGGGCCGCGGCCCCCGCGGGGCTCTTGGTGGTCCTCGGCGTGGTCTTCGGAGTGGTCTTCGGCACGGGGATCATTCTCGCTTCACGCGTGCTGGCTGCTCACCGGGACGACCTCCCCGGTCATGTACGAGGAGTAGCCGGAGGCGAGGAAGACGATCACGTTGGCGACCTCCCAGGGTTCCGCGGGGCGGCCGAAGGCCTCGCGCGCGGTCAGCTCCGCCAGCAGGCCGGGGGTGGTGACCTTCACCAGGTGCGGGTGCATGGCGAGGCTGGGGGAGACGGCGTTGACCCGCACCCCGTACGCCGCCGCCTCCACCGCCGCGCAGCGGGTGAGCGCCATGACCCCGGCCTTGGCCGCGGCGTAGTGCGCCTGCCCGGCCTGGGCGCGCCAGCCGACGACGGAGGCGTTGTTGACGATGACGCCGCCGGCACCGGAGGCCTTCATCCGGCGCAGTGCGGCGCGGGTGCAGCGGAAGGTGCCGGTCAAGGTGACGTCGAGGACCTGCGCCCACTGCCCGTCGGTCATCTCGGTCAGTTCGGCGGTGCCGCCGAGGCCGGCGTTGTTGACCACGACGTCCAGCCGCCCGTGCCGGCGCTCCGCGAGGTCGAGCAGCGCCGCGACCTGGGTCTCGTCCGTGACGTCGCAGGGGAGCGCGGCGACCCGGTCCGGCCCGAACTCGTCCGCCAGGGCGGCCGCGCACTCCTTCAGCCGCCGCTGGTGGACGTCGCCGATCACCACCCGGGCGCCCTCCTCCAGGAGGCGCCGGGCCGTCGCGCCGCCGATGCCGGCGCCCGCCGCCGCGGTGACGACCGCGGTGCGGTCCGCCAGCAGCGCGTGGCCCGGCTGGTACGGGGGTGGTGGAGTCACACCACCGACGTTAATCTACCAAACACTTGTTAGGGAAGGGGGAGCGGGTGGATCTCGACTTCACCGCGGAGGAACGGTCCTTCCGGCGCCAGTCCCGGGACTGGCTCGCCGCGCACGTCCCGGCCGTCCCGCTGCCCTCCCTGGAGACGGCGGAGGGCTTCGCCGCCCACCGCGCCTGGGAGCGCCGGCTGGCCGCCGACCGCTGGTCGGTCGTCTCCTGGCCCGCCGCCTACGGGGGGCGGGACGCGACGCTCCTCCAGTGGCTGGTCTTCGAGGAGGAGTACCACGCCGCCGGGGCGCCCGGCCGGGTCGGCCAGAACGGGATCAGCCTGCTCGGGCCCACCCTCCTGGAGCACGGCACCCAGGAGCAGCGCGACCGCGTCCTGCCGCCCATGGCGCGCGGCGAGGTGATCTGGGCACAGGCCTGGTCCGAGCCGGAGGCGGGCTCCGACCTGGCGTCGCTGCGCTCCACGGCCACCCGCACCGAGGGCGGCTGGCTGCTGCGCGGCCAGAAGACCTGGTCCTCCCGCGCCGCGTTCGCCGACCGCGCGTTCGGGCTGTTCCGCAGCCACCCCGGGGCGCCGCGGCCGCACCAGGGGCTGACCTACCTGATGTTCGGGCTCGACGCGCCCGGGGTGACCGTGCGCCCGCTCGCCCGCCTCGACGGGAAGCCGGCCTTCGCCGAACTCTTCCTGGACGAGGTCTTCGTGCCCGACGCCGACGTGGTCGGCGCCCCCGGCGACGGCTGGCGGGTCGCCATGAGCACGGCGGCCGACGAGCGCGGCCTCACCCTGCGCAGCCCCGGCCGCTTCACGGCGGCCGCGCGCCGCCTGGCGGCCCTGTGGCACTCCTGCGGCGAGGACGCGGACCCGGCCGCCGCTGACCGTGTCGCGGACGCGCTGATCGGCGCCCGTGCGTACCAGCTCGCCGCCTACGCGGGCGCCGCCCGCGCCGCCGAGGGCGGCGCACCGGAAGCAGGCGCCTCCAGCCTCACCAAGGTCTTCTGGTCCGAGCTGGACATCGCCCTGCACGAGACCGCGCTGGACCTCCTGGGGCCGCCGGGGGAGGCCGCCGGGGGCCCCTGGGCCGAGGGCTGGGTGTTCGCGCTCGCGGGGCCCGTCTACGCGGGTACGAACGAGATCCAGCGCGACATCATC
>NZ_JARAVK010000237.1:4046-14009 GCF_033792765.1 Streptomyces sp. PA03-6a
GCCGAGCGGCTGCTCGGGCTGCCGAGGGGGCGTCGCGGATGAGGTTCCTGCCGGGCGCCCGGGGCGTGGGGGAGCACGGTCCGGCCCGCTGCTGCCGGGTGCTTCGCGCCGGCCGTGCCGGGGCGTACGGCGCTGGTGACTCGCGTCGTCCTGCGTGTGCGGGTACGAGCGGGATCCAGCGCGACATCATCGCCGAGCGGCTGCTCGGGCTGCCGAGGGGGCGTCGCGGATGAGGTTCCTGCCGGGCGCCCGGGGCGTGGGGGAGCACGGTCCGGCCCGCTGCTGCCGGGCGCTTCGTGCCGGCCGTGCCGGGGCGTACGGCGCTGGTGACTCGCGTCGTCCTGCGTGTGCGGGTACGAGCGGGATCCAGCGCGACATCATTGCCGAGCGGCTGCTCGGGCTGCCGAGGGGGCGTCGCCGATGAGGTTCCTGCCGACCGTGGAGCAGGCGGACTTCGCCCACGCCCTGGACCGCATGCTCGCCGCCGCCGGGACGCCGGAGGCGGCGCGTGCCTGGGCCGCGGGGGAGCACGCACCGGGGCGGCGGCTGTGGGCCCGGCTGGCCGACGCCGGGCTCTTCGCGCTCGCCGTGCCGGAGGCTTACGACGGCTACGGCCCGCGCCCCGTCGAGCTCGCCCTCGCCTTCGTCGAGCTGGGGCGGCACGCCCTACCGGGCCCGGTCGTCGAGACGGTGGCCGCCGCCGCGCTCCTGGACGCGCTGCCCGACCCGGGGCCGGCCAAGGAGTGGCTGCCCCGCGTCGCCGCGGGACGGGCCGTGCTGGGTCTCGCCGCGCCGGAGGGCGGCCACGCCCTTGACGCCGACGCCGCCGACGCCGTCCTGGTCGTGAGCGGCGACCGGCTGCTCCTGGCCCGCGACCACGGCCCGGTCCTGGCCTCCCTCGACCCCGTCCGGCGTCTGGCCGTCCCGCAGGAGGGCACCGCGGCGGTGCTGGCCGCCGGGCCCGCCGTCGCGACCGCGGCCGCCCGGGCCGCCGACCTGGCGGCGCTCGTCACGGCGGCCCAGGCGCTCGGCGTCGGGCTCGCGCTGCTGGCCCGTACGGTCGACCATGTGCGCCGGCGCCACCAGTTCGGGGTGCCGGTCGGTTCCTTCCAGGCCGTCAAGCACCGGCTGGCCGACACCCTGATCGCCCTGGAGTTCGCCCGCCCCCTGCTGCACGGCGCCGCGGTGACAGGGACCGGCGCCGACGTCGCCGCCGCGAAGGTGGCCTGCGGCGAGGCCGCGTACCGGGCTGCGCGGACCGCGCTGCAACTGCACGGCGCCCTCGGCTACACGGCCGAGTACGACCTGTCCCTGTGGCTCACCAAGGCCCGCGCGCTGCGCTCCGCCTGGGGCACGCCGGCCCGGTGCCGGGCCCGTGTGCTGGCGCGGACGTCCGGCTGAGCCCGGGGGCGTTCACCGCGTCGAGGCGTCGACCGCGCCCGTCAGCCGCGCGCCCGCGTCCAGGGCGCGGTCCGCCCAGGCGGGCAGCGGCTGCTCCGCCCAGATCACCTTGCCCTCGGGGGTGTAGCGGGTGCCCCAGCGTTCGGCGACCTGCGCGACCAGGAACAGCCCGCGGCCGCCCTCGTCGGTGGTGGCGGCGTAGCGCAGGTGCGGCGAGGTGCTGCTGCCGTCGGACACCTCACAGGTCAGCGTGCGGTCCAGCAGCAGCCGGACCCTGATGGGCGCGGAGCCGTAGCGGATCGCGTTGGTGATCAGTTCGCTGAGCACCAGCTCCATGCCGAACGCCAGCTCCGACAGGCCCCACTCGTCCAGCTTCTCCGCGACGGCGGCCCGCATCCCCGACACGGCCGCGGGATCGAGGGGCACGTCCCATTCGGCGACGTGGTCGGCGGGGGTGCACCGGGTGCGGGCGATGAGCAGCGCCACGTCGTCCTTGGGACGGCCCGGCAGCAGCGCCTCCAGCACGGCCTGGCAGCTCTCCTCGGGGGGCCGGTCCGGGTGGGCGGCCAGGGCCTGCTTCAGCATCTCCATGCCGACGTCGAGGTCCCGCCTGCGGTCCTCGATCAGCCCGTCGGTGTACAGGACCAGCTGGGTGCCCTCCGCCAGCTCCAGCTCCGCCGTCTGGAACGGCATGCCGCCCAGGCCCAGCGGCGGCCCGGCGGGCAGGTCGGGGAACTCCACGCCGCCGTCGGGGCGCACCAGGGCGGGCGGGTGGTGTCCGGCCCGCGCCATCACGCAGCGCCGCGAGACGGGGTCGTAGATCGCGTACAGGCAGGTGGCACCCATGACGCCGGCCCCGACGCCGGTGCCGGACTCGTCCTGGTCGATGCGGCCGACCAGGTCGTCCAGGTGGCCGAGGAGCTCGTCGGGCGGCAGGTCGAGGGTGGAGAAGTTGTGCACCGCGGTGCGCAGCCGCCCCATCGTGGCGGCGGCGTGCAGCCCGTGGCCGACGACGTCGCCGACGACCAGCGCCACCCGGTTGCCGGGGAGCGGGATCACGTCGAACCAGTCGCCGCTGACGCCGGACTGCGCGGGCAGGTAGCGGTGGGCCACGTCCAGGGCGCTCTGCTCGGGCAGCGCGCGCGGCAGCAGGCTGCGCTGCAGGGTGACGGCCAGGGCGTGCTCGCGGGTGTAGCGGCGCGCGTTGTCGATGTTGATCGCGGCGCGGGCGACGAGCTCCTCGGCGAGCGAGAGGTCCTCCTCGTCGAACGGCTCCGGCTTCTCCGAACGCCAGAAGTTGGCGATGCCCAGCACCACGCCGCGGGCCTTGAGCGGGGCCGCGATCAGCGAGTGGATGCCGTACCCCACGACCCGGTCCGTGCGCTCGGGGTCCTGGGCGAGCCAGCCGGGGTCCGCGGAGAGGTCGGCGACGATCTCCGCACGGCCGCTGCCGAAGCCGCGCGCCTGCGGGGTGGAGGGCAGGAAGTCGATCAGCCTGCCGAGCGGGTAGAGCGGGGCGTCGGAGCGGATGCCGTTGACGGCCGTGCGGCGCATGTCGGAGCCGGCGGTGCCGCTCGGCTCCTCGCCGCGCAGCACCGGGTCGGCCAGGTCGACGGTGACGAAGTCCGCGAAGCGCGGCACGGTGACCTGCGCCAGCTCCTCGGCGGTCCGCACCACGTCGAGGGTCGTGCCGACGCCCAGGCCCGCGTCGTAGAGCAGCTTGAGGCGTTCCCTGGCGTCCTCGGCGCGGCCGGACAGCGCCCGCAGCTCCGTGGAGTCGCGCAGGGTCACGATCGAGCCCTTGGGGCCGCCGTGGCCGTCGGTGGGACGCTGGTTGACCGCCAGCAGGCGGTCGCCGGCCGGCAGCACTTCGTCGGTGGCCACCCGCTGGGAGGTCAGCAGTTCGACCGTGTCCGGTTCGAGCCCCGGCAGGTCGGTGATCCGCCGGCCCTCGGCGTCGGGGGCGAGGTCGAGCAGGCGCTTGGCCTCGTCGTTGGCGAGCAGCAGCCGACCGTCCTCGTCGACGATGAGCACGCCCTCCCGCACGGAGTGCAGCACGGTGTCGTGGTGCTCGTACATGCGGGTCATCTCGGCCGCGTCCAGGCGGTGGGTCTGCCGGCGCAGCCGTCTGGCGACCAGGGCGGTGCCGCCCATGGCCAAGGCGAGCGCGGCCGCGCCGGCGCCGAGGATGATCGGCAGCTGCCTGGCGACCACGCCGGTCACGTTCTTCACCTTCATGCCGGCCGACACCAGTGCCACGACCTGGCCGTGCGGGTCGGCGACGGGGTCGAAGACGGGCACGACCGCCTGGACCTCGTGGCCGAGCGGGCCCTGCACGCTCTCGGTGTAGACCCTGCCCTGCAGGGACGGCCCGATGGTGCCGACGAACTGCTGGCCGATCCGGCCGGGGATGGGGTGCGTGTAGCGGATCCCCTTGGTGTCCATCACCACGATGAAGTCGACCCCGGCCTCCTTGCGGGCCAGTTCGGTGATGGGCTGGAGGGTCTTGGAGGGGTCCGGTTCCTCCAGCACGTCCACCAGGCCGGGGGAGCGGGCGAAGGTGCTCGCCGCCGCGATCGAACGGTTCACGGCCTCGCGCTCGCTGTCGTGCCGGGACTGCACGACGAGCGCGAACACGCCGCCCGCCACGAGCAGCACGACGATCGCCACCTGCAGGATGAAGACCTGTCCGGCGACGCTCCGCGGGCTCTTCTCGGTCAGTGACCGCATTGTGACGCCCCGAATCGGTCGAAAACGTCGACCATGCCGACATTTCTAACACTGCCCGGTTTGAGGTTGCCATAGGCCACAAGGTCCCCGGACCGGGTACCGGGCCCGCGCGCGGGGCGTACGCCGCGCGCGGTGTCCGGTGTCCGGTGTCCGGCGGGGGACCGGGCGAGCGCCGTCAGAAGTGCAGCTCGGCCGGGAAACCGGTCCAGCGCAGTTCCTCCGGGAGGTGCCGCATGTCGTTGAGGAGCAGTACCGAGTTCGGCCGGCCGGGGGTGTAGCGGATCACCGTCAGGGCGGCGTTGGCGTGGTTGAGGCTGAGCCAGCGCCAGCGGGGCGCGTCCAGCGCCGCCGAGACCAGCCAGCCGATCAGGAAGTTGTGGGTCACGACCAGCTCGTGCGCCGCCTTGCCCGCCGCCATCGGCCCGGCGAACCGGGTCAGCGCCTCGGCGGCCCAGTGCGGCCCCCAGGCGCGCTCCTCGGCGGAGAAGTGGTCGAGGAAGCGGGAGAGGTAGTACGCGCTGTCCGGCGGCAGCTCGGACTCCGCGGGGAAGTACGGCGGATAGTCCCCCGCGAGCTCGCTGGACGCCACGGGCACCCCGCTCCCCAGCCGCTCGCCGATCAGCGCCGCGGACTGCGCGGCCCCGGGCAGCGGACCGTGGTGGACGGCGGAGACCGGGGAGCCCCCCAGCCGCTCGCCGAGCAGTCCGGCCTGCCGGAAGCCGTTCTCCGTCAGGCCGCTCCCGTCCGGCAGCGCCTCGGCGTGCCGGGTGAGGTAGAGGTAGCGGCTCGCCGTTCCGGTCATGCCCTGTCCCTCTCGGGTGTCGACGACGATGGGTGTCCCGCGCGGGCCGCGGTTCCCGCCGCGCCGCGGGCGGCGCACCGCAGGATGATCCCATGAGCGGGACGTATGTCCACCCGCCCGGCACCCCCTCGGTGAGGGCGCGTGGGAGTCCGCGGGTGACTGCGGGGGCGCGTGCCGTCCCCCCGGGCCCGCCCGTCACCCGGGCCCCGCGCAGGGGCCGTCGGCGTCCGGATGCGGCACGCGCCCGCGGCCGTACGATGAAATCCACGCCGTCGGCGAGACCGCGGGAGGCCGCGATGGACAAGGCGAGGGCGACCGGCCGGCACTACGGGCTGTACGGGCTCGTCGCCGCGGTCGCGGTGGTGGTCGCGGTCGGGCTCGGTGTGCCGATCGGTGCGATCTTCATCCTCGCCGTGGCCCTGATGTGCCCGCTGATGATGCTCGTCATGCTGCACGCCCTGCGCGGGTCCGAGGCGCACCGCCACCCGGTCGTCGAGGCCATCGACGGCACCGCCGGCCGCCGTCGAGGCCCGGGACCCGGCGCCCGGCCGCCTACCCCTTAGCCGCCAGGCTCGCCCGGGCGGCGCGCTCGACCAGCAGGGCACGCTCGCGCTCGTTGCGGGTCAGGGAGGCGGCGCTCAGGAACTCCTCGCGGGCCTCGGCGTACCGGCCGAGCCGCTCCAGCAGGTCACCGCGGACGCTCGGCAGCAGGTGGTAGCCGCGCAGCGACGGCTCGTCGGTGAGCCCGTCCACGAGCGCGAGCCCCTCCTGCGGTCCGTACGCCATGGCGACCGCGACCGCCCGGTTGAGTTCCACCACCGGGGACGGCGCGCGCCGCGCCAGGGCCGCGTAGAGCTCGGCGATCCGCCGCCAGTCCGTGTCCCGCGCGTGCAGGGCGCGGGCGTGGCAGGCGGCGATGGCGGCCTGCAGCGCGTACGGGCCCGGCGGACCGCCCGCCGCCTCGGCGCGCGCCAGGGCGGCGAAGCCGCGCCGGATCAGCAATTGGTCCCAGCGCCGCCGGTCCTGGTCGGCCAGCAGGACGGGCTGCCCGTCCGGGCCGGTGCGGGCGGCAGAACGGGACGCCTGGATCTCCAGCAGCGCGGCCAGGCCGTGGACCTCGGGCTCCTTGGGCATCAGCCCGGCCAGCACCCTGGCGAGGCGCAGGGCGTCCTCGCACAGCGCCGGGCGCATCCAGTCGTCGCCCGCGGTCGCCGAGTAGCCCTCGTTGAAGACCAGGTAGATGACCTCCAGGACGGAGGAGAGCCGTTCGACCCGGTCGGGCCCGTGCGGCTGCTCGAAGGGCACGTCCGCCTTCGCAAGCGTCCGTTTCGCCCGCACGATGCGCTGGGCGACGGTCGCCTCGGGGACGAGGTAGGCGCGCGCGATCTCGGCGGTCGTCAGACCACCGAGCAGCCGCAGGGTGAGCGCCACGCGGGCCCCGGTGGACAGCACGGGGTGGCAGGCGGTGAAGACCAGCCGCAGCAGGTCGTCCTCGATGTCGCCGTCGGCGGCCGCCTCGGCAGCCGCGAAGTCGGGCTCGTACGCCTGGCCGCCCTCCAGGGTGTGGCCGAGTTCCACGAGCTTGCGCGCGAAGACCTCCTTGCGGCGGACGAGGTCGATCGCCCGGTGCTTTGCCGTGGTCGTCAGCCAGGCACCGGGGTTGTCCGGGACGCCGGCGCCCGGCCACTGCTCGAGGGCGGCGACCAGGGCGTCCTGCGCGAGCTCCTCGGCGACGCCGATGTCGCGCACGATCCGCGCGACACCGGCGATCACCCGGGCCGACTCGATCCGCCACACCGCCTCGATCGCGCGGCGGGCGTCATCGGTACCTGGAGCCGGAGCCGTCACAGCCACCCATCAGAGCAGCCGCTCCGGGCGAGGGCAACCGGCGGCGCTCCGGGCGCCTCAGGAGAGCTCGGGGGCCTCCTCGACCTGCCGCAGCTCGCAGGTGATCTCCCAGGCGTCGCCGTGGACCTGCAGGAAGCGCTTGGTCCACTCCACGGCCTCCTCCTTCGACTTCGCCTGGACGATCGCGTATCCGCCGATGAACTCCTTGGACTCGGTGAAGGGCCCGTCGACGACGGACAGCTTCCCGTGGTCCCAGTGCAGCCGCGTCCCCTCGGAGGTCGGCCGCAGACCGGCCGTGTCCAGCAACACGCCGGCCTTGGACATCTCCTCGATGAGCTTGCCCATCTCCTCCATCAGCCGCTCGTCGGGGCCGCCCTCGGGGACGTTGTCCTCGTTGATCCGGATCAGGGACATGAAACGCATCGCGTTCTCCTTCTTCAGGTACGGGTTCCTCAGGCACGGGTGGGGATCCTCCCCGCTCCTGCCTACGCGTCGAACGGGCGGCGCGCGGATCGACACGTCGGAGGAAGTTTTTTCCGCGGACGTGTTCCGGGGCCGTGTTCCGGGGCCGTTCCGGGCCCCGCTCACTCGGACCGGTGATATCCGGCGCCATGGCTTGGACCGGGAGGAACCGGTCCGTGATGCTGGGCCACGAGCGGCAGCGCCGCGCCCCGGACCGGATGCCGCGCCGGGCGCGCGGCGACACGAAGGACGAGTGGATGACCCAGATCTTCTTCGCCGCCACCCCTTACGCGGCGGCGACCGTCACGGCGGCCATCCGGGCGGGGTTGTTCGGACCCCGTGGGGGCCGCCGCCGTCTCCTCGTGGTGAGCGACGTCTCGGCCGTCCCCGAGCTCGCCACGCCCCTCGACCGCACGCCGGGCTTCGCCGCGCTGATGCCCGAGTTCGACGCCGTGCGCTCCTGGAACGCCGCCATCGCCCCGCACCACCCGGCCGACTGGTCGCCCCGCGAGGAGGACCTCACCCTGTGGGAGCGGGCACTGCGGCTCGCCTGGGAGCTGGGCGAGGGACCCGTGGAGATCGTCTGCGAGGCGCCGCACTCGCCGCCCGCGCGCTCGGTCGCCGAGATCTTCGCCGAGAGCCCGGTCCACGTGTACGCCGCCGGCCTGACGGGCTACGGACCCACCGCCGACCGGCTGCCGGCCGGCCTCGGCTGCCGTATCGCGCGGCTGCTCCACGTCGACCTGCTGCCGGGGCTGCGCCCGCTGCTGCTCGCCGAGCACGCGGTGGAGCCCGTGGCCGTCCCGAAGGACGTGCTGCTGAGCACGCTCCAGGGCATGGCCGCCCTCGTCCCGCCGGTTCCCGAGCGGCACACCGCACTCCTGCTCGGCGAGCACCTGAGCGCGAGCGGCCTCGTCGACGGGCGGGAGGAGGCCGGGCTCCACGTGCGCATGCTCCGCGGAGCGGTCGCGGCCGGTCACACCTCGCTGGTCTACGCCCCCGATCCCGGCGCGCCCGAGGACCTGACGTCCTCGCTCGGCAAGGCCGCCGCCGGGCTCGGCGTGGAACTGGCGGTCCTGGAGGGGCCCGTCGCCGCCGAGGCCCTGCTCGCGCGGTTCCGTCCCGCGCTGGTCGTCGGCTGTTCCTCGACCGCCCTGTTCACCGCCGCGGCCCTGCACGGCATCCCCGCCGCACGCGTCGGCACCGGGCCGCTGCTGGAGCGGATCGCCCCGTACGAGAGCGAGGGCCGCATCCCGCTCACCCTCGTCGACGCCGCCCTCCCGGACCTGGAGCGGGACGTCGCCCTCGCCGGCCGCCCGCCGGCCCTCACCGCGGAGGTGGTGGAGGGGACCCTCGCCCCGCTGCTGCGGACCGTGGGCTACTGCATGCAGGCCCGTCTCCACCCCGGGCTGCGCCCGGAGGCCGAGGAGTGGCTCCGCCGTCATCTGCCGCGCCACCCCCGGTACTTCAAGCGCCGCCGCCTCACCAGCCTGCGCCTGCCCGGGGGCAGCCCGGTCCGCGCCGAGGCCCTCCGCCGTCACCGCGCCGTGCGCCGGGTGGTGCGCATCCTGCGCGCCGTGCGGGGCGTACGTGCCGTGCGCGGCGGGCGGGCGCTGCGGGTGTGACGGGCCGGCGGCCGTCTCACAGGGGCGCGGGGACGCGCCGCAGGGGGCGGGCGCCGGCGGTCAGCACCTCCAGGCAGGCGATGTAGAGATATGCCGGGCCGGTGAGTTCCACGGCGCCCCTGGAGTGGATCCACAGGGCCGGGTGCCGGGCCGGCCTGCGCGGGTCGGCGGCGGCCAGCCACCCGCCGAGGGTGAGGAAGCGCAGCCCGAGCGGGGACCAGACGTCCTCGGCGCGCGGCGGCACCAGGAAGTACAGGAAGCCGCAGCGCCGGTCCCACATGACGGGCCCCACGGGCGCGGTGCTGTCCTGCAGTCGTGCCAGGACCTCGTGGCCCGGCCGTTCGGGGATCCTGACGGCGTCCCACCGGTGGCCGGCCGGCAGCAGCGTCACCCGGTTCCTGGCGCGCGCCCACTCGTCGAGGCGGCGCCGTGGGTCACCGGCTCCTCGGGCGAGCCATGCCGCGAGGGCGGGCCCGCAGAATTCGTCGCACATACCACTCCCGGATTCTGCTGCGAGTGATCGGCGCACGGACACCGTCCGGCCGGGGAAGCCGACGAAGCATGCATATATCTGCTGCCGGCATGTGCGGAGAGCAATGCCCATGACGTTGAATCACTTGATCGGATGGGGCAAAAGCGGCCAGTTTTGGGCAACCGGGTTTCGGGGGCGTTGATCACCCCTAGATTCCGTCCGACGTCACCGGCGCCGGGCGTGACGCGCCGCGTCCCGGAGCGTTGAAGGTACGGGTTTCGGAGGAGGGAGGGCAGTTTTGGCGACGCCGGATGAAACCGCCCGGGGAAGCGCAGAATCACCGTCGGGATTCCGGGGTGCGGACCGCCTTCGCAGGGGAGCCCGGTGGGGCGGTCGGGCGGAAGCGGGTCCGCACCGCGCCGTCCATAGCCATCGGACGAGTTGTCTGATGACATTGGACGCTAGTCCCTGGTGCGCCCCGCGGCAAGCATTTCGCGGCAGTTCGGTCCGGCCGACGTGGCACGCCGGGGTGAAGGTGCAGGTGAGGGGGTGTGGGTCCGGGTCGGGCGGGTGGGGCCGCTGTAGACTCGATCTCACTCGTACGGGTCAACCGACGTGCTAGC
>NZ_JARAVK010000238.1:0-13972 GCF_033792765.1 Streptomyces sp. PA03-6a
CCCCGTACCCGTGGCCCGCAGGCGAGCGGGGCCCCGTCGGCGTCGCCTACCCGGCCGGCCCCGTGCCGCCCCCGGCCGTGCCCGGTGCGCCGCCCGTGCCCGGGCAACCCCCGGCCGCGGCCTGGTCGTCGCCCGTCCCGCCCTCCGCACCTCCGCCGCACCCTCCCCGGCCGCCGCACGCGCCCTCCTCGCACGCCGACCGGGCCCGGCCGCGTACCGCCGCCGCCGCGCTGTGCCTGGTGCTGGGCTTCGGCCTCCTCGGCGGCGCCGGCGCCGGGATGTGGATCAACCACGATCCGGCCGCGCCCACGCCCACGGCGGCGGAGGCGAGCAAGCGCGACTTCGCACTCGCCCGCGGCCTGTGGCACAGCACGCCCGTCGACACGCTCTTCCCGCCCACCCTGCACGGCAAGGGCCTCGGCCCGGGCGGCGCCGAACGCACCTGGACGCGGATCGGCGTGGCGCCCGCCGGGAACTGCCAGGAGGCCTTCGACCCGCAGCTGGCCAAGGTGCTGCGCCCCGCGGGCTGCGTGAAGCTGCTGCGCGCCACGTACACCGACGCCACGTCGAGCGCCGTGACCACGGTCGGACTGCTCGTCACCAGGGCGGACGCCCCCGCGATGCGCGCTTTGCGTGACCGCTGGTCCGCCGAACGCCTGGGCTCCCGCGGGGATCTGATGCCCCGTCCGGTCGCCTTCCCGGGCACCGTCTCGGCCGGCTTCGGCGACCGCCAGCGCGCCAGCTGGACGGTCACGGTCGCCGCCGACCTCCCCGTCGTCGTGTACGCGGTGAGCGGCTTCGCCGACGACCGAGAGGTCGCGACCCCGCAGCCCGCCGCCTCGGCCGTCACCGCGGGCGCCACGGCCGCGCCCGCCCAGGCCGGACTCGGCCACGAGGCCGATTCCCTGGCCGACGCCGTCGAGAGCCGGGCCCGCCGTGCCGCGGGCTCGCTGACCGCCACCCCGACGGGAGGTTCCGGATGAGGCGACTGGCCACCGGGATGGCCGCCGCGGCCCTCGCCCTGCTGCCCGTCGTCCCGGCCCACGCCGACGCCGTACGCGACGCGGACTGGGCGCTGGACGCGCTGCACGCACAGGAGGCCTGGCAGCGCACGAAGGGCGAGGGCGTCACCGTCGCCGTCCTCGACACGGGCGTGGACGGCACCCACCCGGACCTGACCGGGCAGGTCCTCAAGGGCAAGGACATGGTCGGCTTCGGGGCCCGCCGCGGCGACAGCGCCTGGGCCCGGCACGGCACCGGCATGGCCGGGATCATCGCCGGTCACGGCCACGGCCCCGGCGGTTCGGACGGTGTGCTGGGCATCGCCCCGGAGGCCAGGATCCTGCCGGTGCGGGTGATCCTGGAGGACAAGGACCCGCAGCGGAAGAAGGCCCGCACCACGCGCGGCAGCGCCCTCGCCGACGGCATCCGGTGGGCCGCCGACCACGGCGCCGACGTCATCAACCTCTCCCTCGGCGACGACAGCCGCACCGCCCACCCCGAGGCGCAGGAGGACGACGCGATCCAGTACGCCCTCCGCAAGGGCGTGGTCGTCGTCGCCTCCTCGGGGAACGGCGGCGAGCAGGGCAACCGGGCCTCCTACCCCGCGGCGTACCCGGGCGTCATCGCGGTGGCCGCCGTCGACCGCTACGGCTCCCGTGCCGCCTTCTCCACCCGCCGCTGGTACGCGACGGTCGCCGCGCCCGGTGTCGACGTCGTGATCGCCGACCCCAACCGCCGTTACTACGAGGGCTGGGGCACCAGCACCGCCTCCGCCTACGTGTCGGGCACCGCCGCACTCGTCCGCTCCGCCTACCCCCGGCTCAGCCCCGCCCAGGTGAAGCGGCTGCTGGAGGAGTCGGCGCGGAACACCCCGGCGGAGGGCCGCGACGACGCCGTCGGGTACGGACTGGTCGACCCCGCGGCGGCGCTGAAGGCGGCGGCGAAGCTCAAGCCCGAGGGCGCCGTGCCGAGCGCCGCCCCCTACGCGCGCAAGTACTTCGGCGCCGGCCCCGACGCGGCGAAGGCGGCCGCGGCCGCCGACGGGGACGCCCTGGGCGACGGCGTCGCCGTGGCCTTCGCGATCGCCGGCACCGGACTGGTCGCGGCGGCCGCCCTGTTGTGGCTGCGGCCCCGGCTCACGTCGTCCCGGAACGGCCGGCGGCGCGGCTGAACGCGTCCACCGCCGCGCGCGCGGCCCGTTCCACCAGCGTGATGCCCGCGGCCTGGGTCGTGCTGCCGCGGGAGACCACCGCGACCAGGTAGGTCCGGCCGCCCGCCCGGACCCGCCCGATGCTGTTGATGTCCCACAGCCCGGTCGTACTCCGTTGCAGCCAGCCGTTCTTGACCTCGAACGAGCCGTCCGCCGCGGTCGGCACGCCCCAGGCCTGCGCGGCCGGGACGCGGCCCATCAGCCGCCGCACGTACGCGCGGGACGTCGCGTCGAGGGCGCCGTCGGTGCCGAACACCCGCTGCAGCAGGGTGAGCTGGTCGGCCGCCGTGGTCTGGGTCAGCCCCCACAGCAGCCCGCTGCCCGCCGTGGTCGAGGTGAGCCCGAGCCGGCGGTTGGCGGCGTCCAGCCCGGGGCCCCGGCCTATCGCCCGCCACAGCGCGGTGGCCGCGGCGTTGTCGCTGTTCTCGATCATCACCTCGGCCCGGGCCTCCTCCTGCTCCGTCAGGTCCCTTCCCGCGTCCTGCGCCTGGAGCAGCAACGCCGCCAGGATGTCGACCTTGACGATGCTCGCCGTGTCGTACAGCCCGTCCCCGTGCACCGCCCGGGCGCCCGAAGCGGTGTCCAGGACCGCCACGGAGCAGTGCGCCCGCGGGTCCCCCGACACGTCCCGCAGCGCCGTCTCCAGTACCTCGCTCCACACCACCTCGGGCTCCACTCTCGCCTTCACGATCGCCACGTTCGCCGCCGCCCCGCCGGTCCCTGCCGCGGTGAGCGCCGCCGTGCGCGGCGGCGACGCCGACCCGTACGTCACCGTGCCGAGCACGGCGCACGCCAGGAGGGCGGTCGCGGTCACACCGCGCACGATGCCGTGCGGGGCGCGTGGGACACGGGCAGCTGCGCCCGCACGGCCGGGACGCCGTGCGGCGGGTTCGTCGGAAGCCATGCCCACGGAAGCTAGGGACGGAAACTGCGCGATCCGTGAGAGGCGGATGAAGGGGGCGTAAGAAATCTCCGCCCGGCACCCCGGATACCCTCGGGAGGTGGCTCTCAAGAACATCCCCGACCCCGGTTTCGGCGACGACGACGGCACCGCCGACCCCCGGCTCGCGGCGGCGCTCGCCGCCTACGACGCCGACCCGTCCGCCGAACCCGAGGTGCTCGCCGCCCTCCCGGGCGCGCGCTTCCTGGTGCCGGTGGTGGCGCTGCTCGGGGAGGTCGAGGAGGGCCCCGGGGGGCTGCGCCGCGAGAAGACCAGCGACATGGCGGTGCCCACCATCCAGGCGGCCGACGGGCGCAGGGCGCTGCCGGCCTTCACCTCCACCGAGGCCCTCGCGCGCTGGCGGCCTGACGCGCGGCCGGTGGCCGTACCGCTGGGCCAGGCGCTGCAGGCGCTGGCGCACGAGAAGGCCGACACGCTGCTGATCGACATGGCCGGGCCCGTGCCGTACGCGCTGACCGGTGCCGCGCTGCGCGCGGTCGCCTCGGGCCGCGCGGGCGCGGACCCGCTGGCCGACCCGGCGGTCCGTGCGGCCCTGCGGGCCGCGGTGGGCGCCGCGCCGGAGGTGGTCCGCGCGCACCTGGTCCCCTCCGCCGGTTCCGACGGCACGCTGGGACTGGTCCTGGACCCGGGCGCCGACGTGCGTCAGGTCGCCCAACGCGTCTCGACGACGCTCGCGGCGGACGAGGTGCTGCGCGGCGCGCTCGTGCGCGGCATCGAACTGGCACTGCTCCCCGCCGACACCAGGCTGCCCGGCGAACCGCTCTTCACGCGCTGACGGCGCCGCCCCACCGGGGGCGACGCCGTCGTGAGCGCGGGGTGCGGGGCGCGGGTGCGGGGACTAGCCGTGGACGGGGCCGGTGAACTTCTCGCCCGGGCCCTCGCCCGGCGCGTCGGGGACGACGGACTCCTCGCGGAAGGCGAGCTGCAGCGACTTCAGGCCGTCCCGCAGCGGAGCGGCGTGGTAGGAACCGATCTCGGTCGCGCCGGCGGTGACCAGGCCGGCCAGCGCGGTGATCAGCTTGCGTGCCTCGTCGAGGTCCTTGTGCCGCTCGCCGTCCTCCGCGAGGCCGAGGTTCACCGCCGCCGCGCTCATCAGGTGCACCGCGACCGTGGTGATCACCTCGACCGCCGGGACGTCCGCGATGTCGCGGGTCAGCGTGTCGAAGTCGGGGCGGTCCGCGGAGGGGGACTCGTGCTGGGGGCTGGCGTCACTCATGCCTCACACGATAGGGCCACGTCGGCCGATTACGGTCTGCGGTCGGACGCTGGTATGCTTGACGATCGACCGGCTGGACACCCCGTGGACGTCATGGAAACGGAGCGTTCCAGCCCACAAGTGGAGGCTCCGATCTCCCACCTTGCCGACTCTTCAAGGGCGGCGGGTCACCGGTCAGGTGCCGTGTCCCCGAACGAGGACAGGGCGCCCGATGCGCCCCGCGGGGAATTCCGCGGCGGTGCTCCCGGTTGTTGGAGCATCCGCCTGTGACCCGTATGGGGCGTTTTTTGACGTCTCCTCACGGGCCGGACCAAGTTTCAGACGTTACGCGGCTGTCAATCCAGTCAGACGCGTGGTGCTACCGAGGAGGCCCCATCAGCGCCGAGCCCCGCATCAACGACCGGATTCGCGTCCCCGAGGTGCGACTCGTCGGTCCCAGTGGCGAGCAGGTCGGCATCGTGCCGCTTGCCAAGGCACTGGAGCTTGCGCAGGAGTACGACCTCGACCTGGTCGAGGTGGCGGCGACCGCGCGCCCGCCGGTCTGCAAGCTCATGGACTACGGCAAGTTCAAGTACGAGTCGGCCATGAAGGCCCGTGAAGCGCGCAAGAACCAGGCGCACACGGTCATCAAGGAGATGAAGCTCCGGCCGAAGATCGATCCGCACGACTATGACACCAAGAAGGGTCATGTCGTCCGGTTCCTCAAGCAGGGCGACAAGGTCAAGATCACGATCATGTTCCGCGGTCGTGAGCAGTCGCGCCCGGAACTGGGCTTCCGACTGCTGCAGCGGCTCGCCGACGACGTCCAGGACCTGGGCTTCGTGGAGTCCTCGCCGAAGCAGGACGGCCGCAACATGATCATGGTCCTCGGTCCGCACAAGAAGAAGACCGAGGCGATGGCCGAAGCCCGCGAGGCGCAGGCCGCCCGCAAGGCCGGTCGCCTGCCGAGGGACCCCGATGATCAGGAGCAGGAGTCGGAGGAGGAGCAGGAGCACGTGCAGGACGCTCCCGCCGACGCCAGCTGACGCCGTCTGACGGCGTTCGCCAGGACCCGGAGTTCCGCTCCGGGTAACGCAATGAAGGACTGACGCTCTCCGTCCGCTCCAGGGCGGACGGGAGGGCCAGCGACGAGGAGACTACGGCGCATGCCGAAGAACAAGACCCACAGCGGTGCGAGCAAGCGATTCAAGATCACCGGCTCCGGCAAGGTGATCCGCGAGCGCGCCGGCAAGCGCCACCTGCTTGAGCACAAGCCGTCGACGAAGACCCGTGCCCTCACCGGCACTGTCGTCCTGGCCAAGCCCGACGCCAAGAAGATCAAGAAGCTTCTCGGCAAGTGACGGCACGCCCCCTTCGACCAGGGGGCGCGATGTTGGACCGGGACCCATTCGTTTTCGGGCCGTGTGAGCACCCCCACGGTCCCTTAGAAGGAGTTATCTAGTGGCACGCGTCAAGCGGGCAGTCAACGCCCAGAAGAAGCGCCGGGCGATCCTCGAGCAGGCCAGCGGTTACCGCGGCCAGCGTTCCCGCCTGTACCGCAAGGCGAAGGAGCAGGTCACCCACTCCCTCGTCTACAACTACAACGACCGCAAGAAGCGCAAGGGCGACTTCCGTCAGCTGTGGATCCAGCGCATCAACGCCGCTGCCCGCGCCAACGGCATCACCTACAACCGCTTCATCCAGGGTCTGAAGGCCGCCAACGTCGAGGTCGACCGCAAGATCCTCGCCGAGCTGGCCGTGAACGACGCCAACGCGTTCGCCGCGCTGGTCGAGGTGGCCCAGAAGGCCCTGCCGAGTGACGTCAACGCCCCCAAGGCGGCCTGACCCACGCTCTTCCGGACCCGCAGGCCGTGTGCCTGCGGGTCCGTGCTGCGTCCCGGAGCGCCGCGCCGCGCGTCCGGCCGGACCCGACCGAAGTGAGTGCACCCCCATGCCCGGCCCCGAGCTGACCTCCCTGCGATCCCCCCGCGTCGTCGCCGCGCGGCGGCTGGCCAAGCGCAGCTTCCGCGGCAAGGAGCGGCGCTTCCTCGCCGAGGGTCCGCAGGCCGTGCGCGAGGCCATGGCGCACCTGGTCGAGGTCTACGTCACGCCCGAGGCCGCCGCCCGGCACGAGGGGATCGTCGCCGCGGCCCACGCCGCCCGGGTGCCCGTGTTCACCGCGACCGACGAGGTCGTCGCGGAGATGTCGGACACCGTCACCCCGCAGGGGATCATCGGCCTGTGCCGCTTCCTGGACACCCCGTTCGAGGAGATCCTGCGCGCCCGGCCCAAGCTCGTCGCCGTCCTGGCCCACGTGCGCGACCCCGGCAACGCCGGCACCGTGCTGCGCTGCGCGGACGCCGCCGGGGCGGAGGCGGTCGTCCTCACCGACGCCTCCGTCGACCTGTACAACCCCAAGGCCGTACGGGCCTCCGTCGGCAGCCTCTTCCACCTGCCGGTCGCCGTCGGCGTCCCCATGGAGACGGTGGTCGACGGCCTGCGCGGGGCGGGCGTCCGGCTGCTCGCCGCCGACGGCGCGGGGGAGCGCGACCTGGACGCCGAACTGGACGAGGCCACGATGGGCGGCCCCACGGCCTGGATCTTCGGCAACGAGGCCTGGGGTCTGCCGGAGGAGACCCGCGCACTCGCGGACGAAGTGGTGCGCGTCCCCATCCACGGCCGCGCCGAGAGCCTCAACCTCGCCACGGCCGCCGCCGTGTGCCTCTACGCCTCCGCCCGCGCGCAGCGTGCTCCCGGAGGGTGCCGCACCGTAACAATGAGCTAGTAATGTGACGCCCTCGGGGACCGCCTTGGAGAGGGGGTTACGGGGATGGACGTCAGGACGACCGGCGGCACGCCGCCGAGCGCGCCGGAGGGCTGGCCGACTGTCCTGACCGAACTCGGCATCACGCCCGACGAACTCCCGGACGGCCTCGTCGTCGCCGACGAGCACGGACTCGTCCTCTGCTTCAACGCCGCCGCCGCCCGGATCACCGCGCTCGACCCCGCCGAGGTCCTCGGCCGCCCCATCGAGCAGGCGCTGCCCCTGGAGGACCTGGACGGACGCCGCTGGTGGCAGCTCACCGACCCGTACGCGGGCCTGGCCACCCGCACCGGGCAGCCCGAGCGCAACCTGCTGCTCCCCGGCGGACGCGAGGTGCTGGTCTCCGCCAGGTACGTCCGCGACCACCCCACCGGCCAGGTGCGCCGGCTGGTCGTCGCGCTGCGCGGCACCGAGGCGCGGCGGCGCACCGAGCGCAGCCACGCCGAACTGATCGCCACCGTCGCGCACGAGCTGCGCTCCCCGCTCACCTCCGTCAAGGGCTTCACCGCCACCCTGCTGGCGAAGTGGGAACGCTTCACCGAGGACCAGAAGAAGCTCATGCTGGAGACCGTCCACGCCGACGCCAACCGCGTCACCCGGCTGATCGCCGAGCTGCTCGACATCTCCCGCATCGACTCCGGCCGACTGGAGGTGCGCCGCCAGCCGGTCGACATCGCCGCCGCGGTGCGGCGCCACGTGGACGCCCTCGTCGCCGCCGGACAGCCCGCGGACCGCTTCGCCGTACGGGTGACCAAGTCGCTGCCGTCGCTGTGGGCCGACCCCGACAAGGTCGACCAGATCCTGGGGAACCTGCTGGAAAACGCCGTGCGCCACGGCGAGGGAACTGTCACCATTGACGTAGCACCTTCGTCGTCACCGCGCGAGCGCGGATGGTCCGGAACGGCAGTGACCGTGAGCGACGAGGGCCCCGGCATCCCGGAGGAGTCCATGAACCGCGTCTTCACCCGCTTCTGGCGGGGCAGCAAGCGCGGCGGCACGGGCCTGGGCCTCTACATCGTCAAGGGCATCGTCGAGGCCCACGGCGGCACCATCATCGTGGGCCGCGCGCCCGGCAAGGGCGCCCAGTTCCGATTTATCCTGCCCGTCGGGGCGCCGGCCTTCATGGCCTGAGCGAGCGTGGTATTCCACCGGCCCCGACGGGCGTGACCAGCCTTTCCCCGTGGCCCCGATAGACTCGACCCTTGGCATTCAGCGGTCGGGCAGGCAGGTCGGCCACGCCATCACCCACATCGGAACGGGAAGAAATGTCGGCACCGAACAAGTCGTACGACCCTGTCGAGGTCGAGGCACTGAAACCGGAAGAGATCGAGCGCCGGCGCGACGAGGCGCTCGCCGCGATCGCGGAGGCCGCCGACCTTGACGCGCTGCGCGAGGTCAAGGTCGCCCACACCGGGGACCGCTCGCCGCTCGCCCTGGCCAACCGTGAGATCGGCGCACTGCCGCCGCACGCCAAGGCGGACGCGGGCAAGCGCGTCGGCCAGGCCCGCGGCACGGTCAACCAGGCGCTCAAGGCCCGCCAGGAGGTACTGGAGAGCGAGCGCGACGAGCGTGTGCTGGTCGAGGAGGCGGTGGACGTCACCCTGCCGTACGACCGTGCCCCGCGCGGCGCCCGGCACCCGCTGACCACGCTCTCCGAGCGCATCGAGGACGTCTTCGTGGCCATGGGCTACGAGGTGGCCGAGGGCCCCGAGGTCGAGGCCGAGTGGTTCAACTTCGACGCCCTCAACATCTGGGCGGACCACCCGGCCCGCACCATGCAGGACACGTTCTTCGTCGAGGGCGACAAGCCCGCGGGCTCCGGCCCGGAGGAGAGCGGCGTCGTGCTGCGCACCCACACCTCCCCGGTGCAGATCCGCTCCCTGCTCGACCGCGAGCCGCCGGTCTACGTGATCTGCCCCGGCCGGGTCTACCGCTCCGACGAGCTGGACGCCACCCACACCCCGGTGTTCAACCAGGTCGAGCTGCTCGCCGTCGACGAGGGCCTGACCATGGCCGACCTCAAGGGCACCCTGGACCACATGGTCCAGTCGCTCTTCGGCGAGGACATCACCACCCGGCTCCGCCCGAACTACTTCCCCTTCACCGAGCCGTCCGCCGAGATGGACATGGTCTGCTACGTCTGCCGCGGCGAGTCCGTCGGCAACCCGGACCGTCCCTGCCGCACCTGCGGCAGCGAGGGCTGGATCGAGCTCGGCGGCTGCGGCATGGTCAACCCCCGGGTGCTCACCGCCTGCGGCGTCGACCCGGAGAAGTACAGCGGCTTCGCCTTCGGCTTCGGCATCGAGCGCATGCTGATGTTCCGTCACAACGTCGAGGACATGCGAGACATCGTCGAGGGTGACGTGCGCTTCACCCTTCCGTTCGGGATGGAGATCTGATGCGGGTCCCGCTTTCTTGGCTGCGGGAGTACGTCGACCTGCCCGCCGGCGAGTCCGGCCGCGACGTCCAGGCCAAGCTCATTTCCGCCGGCCTCGAGGTCGAGACCGTCGAGCAGCTCGGCGCCGGGCTCAAGGGCCCGCTGGTCGTCGGCAAGGTGCTCACCATCGAGGAGCTGAGCGGCTTCAAGAAGCCGATCCGCTTCTGCACCGTCGACGTCGGCACCGCGAACGGCACCGGCGAGCCCCAGGAGATCGTCTGCGGCGCGAGCAACTTCGCCGTCGGCGACAAGGTCGTCGTCATCCTCCCCGGTGGCGTGCTGCCCGGTAACTTCGAGATCTCCGCGCGCAAGACCTACGGCCGCAACTCGCACGGCATGATCTGCTCCGCCCGCGAGCTCGGCATGGGCGACGACCACGACGGCATCATCGTGCTGCCGCCGGAGCACGAGGCCGGCACCGACGCCATAGAGCTCCTGGAACTCGTCGACGAGGTGCTGGACATCGCGGTCACCCCGGACCGCGGCTACTGCCTGTCCCTGCGCGGCGTCGCCCGCGAGGCCGCCATCGCCTACGGTCTGCCGCTGCGCGACCCGGCGCTGCTCGACGTGCCCGGCCCGAACTCCTACGGCTACGAGGTGCGGGTCGCCGACCCGGTCGGCTGCGACCGCTTCACCGCGCGCACCGTCACCGGGCTCGACCCGGAGGCCGGCTCGCCGATCTGGCTGCAGCGCAGGCTGCAGAAGGCCGGCATGCGCCCGATCTCGCTCGCCGTGGACGTCACCAACTACGTGATGCTGGAGCTCGGCCAGCCCCTGCACGCGTACGACCGGCACCGCATCGAGGGCGCCATCGGCGTCCGCCGGGCCCAGCCGGGCGAGAAGCTGACCACGCTCGACGGCCAGGTCCGCGTCCTGGACGCCGAGGACCTGGTGATCACCGACAACCGCGGGCCGATCGGCCTGGCCGGGGTCATGGGCGGCGCCAACACCGAGATCGACGACACCGGCGCCTCGACGACCGACGTCGTCATCGAGGCGGCGCACTTCGACCCGGTCGCCATCGCCCGCACCGCGCGCCGCCACAAGCTGTCCTCCGAGGCGTCCAAGCGCTTCGAGCGCGGCGTGGACCCGCAGGCCGCGGCCGCCGCCGCGCAGCGCACCGTCGACCTGCTGGTGCTGCTCGCGGGCGGCACCGCCGAGGCGGGCGTCACCGAGGTCATCGCGCCCTCGGCGCCGCACACCCTCACCATCCCCGCCGACCACCCGGACAAGGTGGCGGGCATGGCGTACGGCCGCGAGACCGTGGTGCGCCGGCTGCAGCAGGTCGGCTGCGACGTCTACGGCGCCGACGAGCTGATCGTCACCGTGCCGTCGTGGCGGCCCGACCTGCGCGACCCCAACGACCTCGCCGAGGAGGTCATCCGGCTGGAGGGCTACGAGAACCTGCCCTCCACCCTGCCGAACCTGCCCTCCGGCCGCGGACTGACGGAGTCGCAGAAGCTGCGCCGCCGGGTCGGCCGGGCGCTCGCCGGGGCCGGCTACGTCGAGGTGCAGAACTACCCGTTCCTCGGCGAGGCCGTCTTCGAGCAGCTCGGTCTCGACGCGGACGACCCGCGCCGCATCACCGTCAAGCTGGCCAACCCGCTGTCGGACGAGGAGCCCGCGCTCCGCACGTCCATGCTCCCCGGCCTGCTCGGCGCGCTGCGCCGCAACGTCGGGCGCGGCGCGCACGACCTCGCGCTCTTCGAGACCGGCCTGGTCTTCCGCCCCAGCGGTGAGGAGCCCGCGCCGCCGCGGCTGCCGGTCGACCGGCGCCCGACCGACGCCGAGATCGCCGCGCTGGACGCCGCCCTGCCGCGGCAGCCGCGGCGCGTCGCCGTCGTCCTGGCCGGAGCCCGTGAGCAGGCCGGCTGGTGGGGCGCGGGCCGTCCCGCGGGGTCGGCCGACGCGATCGAGGCGGGCCGGATCGTCGCCCGCGAGGCCGGGGTCGAGCTGATCGTCCGCCAGGACCGGCAGGCACCCTTCCACCCGGGCCGCTGCGCCGCACTCCTCGCGGTCGTCGACGGCGAGGAGGTGCTGGTCGGCAACGCCGGCGAGCTGCACCCGCGGGTGATCAAGGCGCTGCACCTGCCGGAGCGCACCTCCGCCATGGAACTCGACCTCGACCGTCTGGAGCGGGCCGCCGGCGGCCCGGTCGTCGCGCCCCGTGTGTCCACCTTCCCGGTGGCCACCCAGGACGTCGCCCTGGTCGTGGACGCCTCCGTCCCGGCCGCCGAGGTGGAGGGCGCCCTGCGCTCCGGCGCCGGCGAACTGCTCGAATCGCTGCGGCTGTTCGACATCTTCACCGGTGAGCAGATCGGCGCGGGCAAGAAGTCGCTGGCCTACAGCCTGCGCTTCCGCGCCCCGGACCGTACGCTCACCGCGGAGGAGGCCTCCGCGGCCCGTGACGCCGCCGTCGCCGCCGCGGCGGAGAACACGGGAGCGGCCCTGCGCGGCGCCTGAGGCGCACGCATGCGGGTCCCTGTGGGGCGCCCCCGGTCCGCCGGGTGCGCCCCACCGGCGTTCCCGCCGGTCACGTAGCCCGATCGGGTGAAATGGCTCCACTGGGTATCCGGTTCGTCGCGCCGAGTCGCCACAATCGATCGCGAACCAGGGCCCACTCGACGCGGGGGCTGTGTCGTCGCCGACCGCGTCAACGGCTTCAGGGGGAGCCCCGAGGCATGATCCGACCCAGGGCAGTGGGCCGCCCGAACGGCAACAGGGCGCGGGGGCTCGCGCTCCTGTCGCTGCCGGGGCTGTGGGTGGCCGCGGTGCTGGGCCTGGTCTACGCGGTGCCCGGGGGAGTCCAGTGGGTGCCCGCCGTGGTCGCGGCCCCCGTGATCGCCTGCGCCGGGACGGGACGCCGCCGCTGCGTCCTGGCCAGCGGCGCGCTCGCCGTGGCGGCCGTCGCGGTGCCGGACACCGGGCAACGGCTCGGCACCGAGGTCGCCGTCCTCGCCGTCCTGGCCGTCTGCTTCCTGCTCGTCGACCGCAGGGCCCGGCTCGCCGCCGAGCTCGACCGCACCCGGGAGATCGCCCTCGCGGCCCAGCAGGTGCTGCTGCCCCCGCTGCCGCAGCACGTCGACGGCCTCGCGGTGGCCGGCGACCACCTCTCGGCCAGCCGCGGTGCCCGCGTCGGCGGCGACCTGTACGAGGTGCTCGCCACGCCCCACGGCGTGCGCGCGGTCATCGGCGACGTGCGCGGCCACGGTCTCGAGGCCATCGGCACCGTCGCCGCGCTGCTGGGCAGCTTCCGGGAGGCCGCGCACGACGAGCCGGAGCTCGCCGGCGTGCTCCGGCGCCTGGACCGGGCGCTCCACCGGCACCTGCGGGGGCGTTCGCACGCCGCCGAGGAGTTCGTGACCCTGATGCTGCTCGAACTGGGCGAGGACTGCGACGTCCAGGTCATCAACTGCGGCCATCCGCAGCCGTACCTGCTCCGCCCCGGCCGCCCCGGGCACCTGCGCGCCCACCCGCTGGATTCCGGCGAACCGTTCCCGCCGCTCGGTCTGTTCGACCCCGGTCCCGGCACGAAAGCCGTCCCGTGCGGTGAACTCCTCCCCGGCCAGGCGCTGTTCCTGCACACCGACGGCGTGATGGACGCCCGGGACGCCGCCGGGGAGTTCTTCCCCCTGCTGCCGGCCCTGGAGGGGGCCGCCCAGGCGGCCGCCCGCGGCGGCGCGTTGTGCGCGCGGTCCCTGGTCGACGGGGTGCGGGCATCGTTCCTGCGGCACACGCGGGGGCGGCTCACCGACGACATGGCGCTGCTCGTGCTCCACCGGGACGCCACCGGGGTGCCCGCCCAGACGGCCGCCGCCCCCACCGCAACCGGCGTTCCCGGAGTGCCGCGCCCTTGATCCGGCCCAATCCTTGGTAAACCTGGGTCGATCCCCGAGCGAAACGCCCATTGCTCGTATACCGGCCAGAACGAGGAGAGGGGCAGGCATGGCAACCTCCACCGTCACCGGAGCCGAACTGTCCACGCCCACGGGAGAACTGATCGCCGTGGTCGGCCCGCCCGGGCCGCAGCGCTCGGCGCTGCAGCTCGCCCTCAACAGCGCACCCTGGAGCCGGGGTCCCTCCGTCACGACGACCGTCATCAGCCGCGGCGCGTGGAGCGAGCTGCGGCGCGTGGCGGCCGCGGGAATCACGGTCGTCGCGGCGTGCGACAGCGCGGTGGCCGCGGATGCGGGGGCGCACCGTGTGGTGCTTCTGCCTCATCCCGATGGGGTTGCCTGACCCCGTGTCGCCGTGTGCGGGTCGTCTGCGCCCCGGGGTGCCCCTTGCGGCCTGTCGTTCGGGTGCGGGTCGTTTGCGCCTGCGGCGGGCATCCCCCGCCCGCC
>NZ_JARAVK010000239.1:0-13935 GCF_033792765.1 Streptomyces sp. PA03-6a
ACCCGGCGGCACCGCACACCCCTCCCGCCAACAAGCTCCTCGCCCCGGGCGCGGGCCTCGTCGACCGGGCCCGCGACTTCGTGAGCGGCCGCGGCCGGTCCTGACCCCCAGGGGCGGCGGCGCAGGGTCCCCGTTCCTCCGGGAACCCTGCGCCGTGTCCTCGCCGGGAGCGGGCGTGATGCGGCTCATGTCGCGAAAGCGCGACTTTGCGTACGCTGGGCGCGCCGCGCGCCGGACGGGTGCGGCACCCATGCGCACGGAGGACGGTTCGTTCGGCATGCACAGTGAGCTCTCGTCGGTCATCGCCGCGGCCACCCGGTGGCTGCTGGCCGCCTATCCGGCGACCGGCGGAGCCCTCAGCCGTGCCCTTGCCGAGGCGCAGGCCCGCCAGGCCGCCATGGTCGCCGCCGCCCTGCGCTACCCGACGGCGGTGGACGCCGCCCTGCTCGGACTGCTGCCGCCCGGCGGCACGGGCCGGCTGGACCGGGTCGCCGGCGCCGGGGTCGTCGACGAGGACGCCGGGGACACCGAGGCCGGCTGGCGCACCTGGGTGGACGAGGTCGTCGTGAGCTGGGCGGCCTGCCTGCTCGCCGACCCGGAGCTGGCCGCCTCCGCGGTGACGGCCCTCACGGCCACCGAACACGGCGCCTCCCTCGCCGGTGACGCCCTGCGGCTCACCACCCCCGGCGCCCACGACCGCGCGGCGGCCGCCCTCCTGCGCCACCCGGACCTGCTGGCCCCGATAGCGGGCCTGCACCGCGCGGAACTGACGGCACTGCTGGAGGCGGCGCCGCTCGACAGCTTCCCGGCGTAGCCACCGCTTCCCGCGGCACATCCGCAGGTGTACGCGGTGTTTGTTCGGGAAAAGGCAGAAGATGCCTCTACGTGATGCCATGACCTGGTTGGCCCGCCGCAGCCGGGACCCGGTGGTCACCCTGACGGCGCGGGCCACCGTCGCCGCGACCATCTCCTACGTGATCGCCGTGCACGTCAGTAGCGAGTCTGCCCCGCTGACGGCGCCGCTCACCGCCCTGCTCGTCGTGCAGGTGACGCTCTACTCCACGCTCACCACCGGCATCCGCCGGGTGAACTCCGTGGTGGTCGGTGTGCTGATCGCCGTCGGGTTCAGCGCGCTGGTCGGCCTGACGTGGTGGAGCCTGGGGCTGATCATCCTCGCGGCGCTGGTCATCGGGCAGTTCGTGCGGGTCGAGGAGTTCGTCAACGAGGTGGCCATCAGCGCGATGCTGGTGCTCGGGGTGAGCCAGTTGACGGAGCAGGCATGGGACCGCGTGCTGGAGACCCTCATCGGGGCAGGGGTGGGCCTGCTCCTCAACGTCCTGTTCGCACCGCCCGTGTGGGTGGGGACCGCCGGGGCGTCGATCGAGGACCTCGCCCGCCGCATGCGTCATCTCCTGCTGTGCTGCGCCGAGGAACTGGACTCCCCCGCCGCGGTGGAGCGTGCCGCGGCACGGCTGCACGAGGCGCGACGGCTGGACCAGGACGTCGCCGAGGTGGACACCGCGCTGCGCCGGGCCGAGGACAGCCTGCGGCTCAATCCCCGGGTCAGGGAAGCGCTGTTGTCGCGGGTGGTGCTGAGGACCGGTCTGGACACCCTGGAGATCTGCGTGGTGGTCCTGCGCGTCCTCGCGCGGTCGCTGACGGATCTCGCCAAGCGGCGCGGCGCGGACGATCCGCTGTTCGACCGCGACGTGGCGGTCGCCCTGGAGGAGCTCTTCGCCCACCTCGGCGGGGCGCTCGTCAGCTTCGCCGTCCTGGTGACCACGCAGGTCAGCAGCAACGCCGAGGAGGCCGAGGCCCGGCTGGCCGCGGAGCTCGCGGCGGCCCGCGCGAGCCGGGAGAAGGCCGCGGACATGCTGCTCGACCGGGTTCGGCAGCATCCGGGGGCCTGGCAACTGCACGGGTCCCTGCTCGCCGAGGTGGACCGCATCCTGGACGAGCTGGCCCTGGAGCACCGTTCCCACCGGCTGATGGAGGAGCTGGACGAGGCCGCCCGGGCGCAACAGGACCGCTTCGCCGTGCCGGCCAGGCTCCGGCTCGTGGCCCGCGGTGAACGCGTCCGGCGCTGTCGTCACGGGCGCGGCGCGTCCGGCGGGGAGACGCGGACCGGACCACCGCCCGTGCCCTTGGCCCGGGCGGCGGACCGGCCGGGCCGGGCGCCGGGGGACCGGCGTCGTCCGGCGGGCGACCGGTCGCGCTCGGGGTGACACGGGTCGGGGCGCGGTCGCGGCGCCGCGGACGGCTCAGCCGCGCGCGAAGTCCAGCAGGTCGGCGTTGAACCGCTCGGCGAACTTGGGCACCATCGCGAGCCCGTGCGGGGCTCCCTCGTACACCTTGTAGACCGCTCCCTTGACCAGCTTCGAGCTCTTGGCACCGGCAGCCACGATGGGCACGATCTGGTCGTCGTCCCCGTGCACGATCAGCGTCGGGACGTCGATCTTCTTGAGGTCCTCGGTGGTGTCCGTCTCGGAGAACGCCTTGACGCAGTCGTAGGCGCCCTTGATGCCCACCGTCATGCTCCACAGCCAGAACTCGTCGCGGGTGCCCTGGCTGACGGTCGACCCTTCGCGGTTCGCGCCGTAGAACGGGCCGCTGAGGTCCCTGTAGAACTGGGACCTGTCCTTGGCCACGCCCTCGCGGATCTCGTCGAAGACCTCGATCGGAAGGCCCTCGGGATTGGCCTGCGTCTTCAGCATCAGCGGGGGGATCGCACCCACCAGCACCGCCTTGGCGACCCTGCCCGTGCCGTGCCGCCCGATGTAGCGGGTGACCTCGCCGCCACCGGTCGAGTGCCCGACCAGGATGACGTCGCGCAGGTCGAGTTCCTCGATGACGGCCGCCAGGTCGTCGGCGTAGGTGTCGAGGTCGTTGCCCTCCCAGGGCTGGCCGGAACGCCCACCGCCACGACGGTCGTGGGCGACGCCCCGGAAACCGTGGTCCACCATCCACTTCAACTGCGGGTCCCAGGCGTCCGCGGTCAGCGGCCACCCGTGGGAGAACACGACGGGTTGGCCGGTCCCCCAGTCCTTGAAGAAGATCTGGGTCCCGTCCTTCGCTGTTGCATACGGCATGATCCTGAGTCCTTCTCGCTCCAGGGGGAACGCAGGGTTCCGGGGTTGCCCATACCCAAGCCCGGCCCCGTCCGGGATGAGTACGCCGTTGGTCAAACCGTAGTGCCGGGGCGGAGTCCCGGCGCGTCGAGACGGCTCAGCGCTCGGGTGCCACGGAGGCGTCCAGCAGCGGTCCGAGCTCGCGGGCCACGGTGGTCAGGGCGCGTACGTCGCGCTCCGCCCTGGCGATGACGACGGCGCCCTCGATGGCGCTGATCATCAGCGTCGCCAGCGACGGTGCCCGCCCGGCCGGCACGCCCATCTCCTCCAGTGCCCCGGCGACGGGCCCGGTCCAGGTCGCGAAGGCGGCGGCCGCCGCCGTACGGGTGGCCTCGGAGGTCCCGGCGCAGTCGACCGTGGCGGCCGCGACGGGGCAGCCGGCGTCGTAGCCGGAGGTCAGGAACTCGTCCGTCCACTGGCCGACCATGGCGGCGAACAGCCCGCCGGGAGTCGGCTCGGGCAGGGCGGCGAGGAAGCGGGCCACGCGGTTGCCGGCGTAGCGGCCGGCCCAGCCGACGGCCTCGTTGACCATCTGTTCCTTGCCGCCCGGGAAGTAGTACTGCAGCGATCCCCGGGGCGCCTGCGCGTGGGCGGCGACCTCGCGCAGGCCCGTCGCCGTGACGCCGCCGCGGCGGATCAGCTGTGCGGCGCTGAAGACCATGCGCTCGCGGGGACCCCGCTCGGAACCGGCCATCTCCGACCTCCCACCGTCTGCCCTCCCGCCCGCCCGCGTAAGGGGTGGCGGCCCTCCTCGGTGCGCGTCGGCTCGGCGACGCAGTTCGCGCACGCGGGCCGGCGTCCGGCGCCCCGGGGTCTATTATGACGGCTGTCATAGCGCGTATGACAGCCGTCATAACGCGCGGGTCGAGCGGTCGGACGGCCGGGACGGCGGTGGGCAGTGGACGTGGGTTTCATCGGCCTGGGGATCATGGGGCAGCCCATGGCGCTCCGTCTGGCCGGTTCGGGAACACGGCTGGTGGTCTGGAACCGCACCGCCGCCCGGTGCGCCCCGCTGCGCGCGGCCGGGGCCGAGGTCACGGAGGGGCCCGGCGAGGTCTTCGACCGGGCCCGCGTGGTGGTCCTGATGCTCGCCGACGGCGCCGCCGTCGACGCCGTCCTGGGCCGCGGCACCCCGGACTTCGCCGCGCGTGTGGCCGGGCACGTCGTCGTCCACATGGGCACCACCTCGCCGGCGTACTCGCGCGGGCTGGAGGCCGCCGTCCGCGCGGCGGGCGGCCGCTACGTGGAGGCTCCCGTCTCCGGCTCCCGCAAGCCCGCCGAGGCGGGGCAACTCGTGGCGATGCTCGCCGGGGATCCCGCGGCGGTGGAGGAGGTGCGGCCGCTGCTCGCGCCGATGTGCCGGGAGTCCTTCGCCTGCGGGCCGGTGCCCGGCGCGCTGCTGATGAAGCTTTCGGTCAACCTCTTCCTGATCACGATGGTCACCGGTCTCACCGAGGCGTTCCACTTCGCGGAACGGCAGGGCCTGGACACCGGGCAGTTCCTCTCCGTCCTGGACGCCGGGCCCATGGCCAGCGCCGTGTCGCGGATGAAGGCGCCCAAGCTGAGGGAGCGCGACTTCTCCGCGCAGGCCGCGGCGTCCGACGTGCTGCACAACAACCGCCTCATCGCCGAGGCGGCCCGCGCGTCGGGCCTGGCCTCGCCGCTGCTGGACGTCTGCCACGCCCTCTTCGACGAGACCGTGGAACAGGGGGACGGACGCGCGGACATGGTGGCCGTCCTGCGGGCGATCGAAGCCCGCACGGACGTCGCCGGCGACCTGGTCGCCGAGGTACGGGGCGGAGGCGTCCGGTGAGCCGGACCGTGACGCCCTCGGAGGCCGCCGTCACCGCCCGGCGCATGTGGCGGCTCGCCGAACCGGTGCACGCCGTCACCTACTTCACGCCCGAGGCACGCGCCGCGTACGAGGAGGCGGGGCTGCGCGGTTACTGGCGCGGTTACTTCGCCGGTCGCGCGGCCCCCCTCGGCCCGGTGGGCCCGGAGCCCGTCGTGGCCGCCTTCTTCGGCTTCGCGCCCGCCATGGTGGCCCGCGCGCTGCCCGGCGTGTGGGCGCTCGCCCCACCCGAGCGCGCCCTGGAGGCGCGGCGGCGCGGCGCGGGCGCCGCACTGCGGCGGCTGCTGGCGGGACAGGAGACGGCGGTGGCGGAGGCGGTGGACCTGCTGGCTCCGGTCGTCGCCGGCCTCGACGTCGCGGGACGGGTGCTCGCCGCCGCAAATACGGCGCTCCCCTCCCCCGGCGACCCGGTCGACGCGCTCTGGCACCAGGCCACGCTGCTGCGCGAGCACCGCGGGGACGGTCATGTCGCGGCGCTTGTCGCGGCCGGTCTGGGTGGATGCGAGGCGCTGGTGCTGCGCACGGGCATCGACCTGCCGCGAACCGAGCTGCAGCCGCACCGCGGATGGACCGACGAGCAGTGGGCCGGTGCGGCGGCCCGTCTCGCCGCCCGAGGCCTGCTCGGCGCGGACGGCGCCGCGACCGCCGCGGGGCGGGAGGCCCACCGCGCGCTGGAGGAGGCCACCGACCGCGCCGCCGGGCGGCCCTGGGAGGCCTTGGCACCCGAGGCCGTCGAGCGCCTGGTCACCGTGCTGTCCGCTGCGGCACGGGCCTGCGCGGGGGCGCTGCCGTACCCGAACCCGATGGGCGTGCCCGCCCCCTGAGAAACGCCTCAGGCCGAGAGGAGTCCCGCGATGCAGGCGTCCCAGTCGATGTGGCCGCCCTCGGTGCCGAGCGGGACGAGTTCCGCGGTCGCGGCCAGGAACCGGGCGAGTTCACCCGTGGCGACCTGCAGGACGGCCGTGCCGCCGGGGGCGGCGAGCGTGATCAGGGTGTGGGCGTGGTCCCCGGGTTCGACGTGCACGTCGCCGTCCCCGGCGGAGGCCGCGAGCCCGGCCAGCAGCAGTTCGCGGGAGAGCACCCACTCCGCCTCATCGGCACCGTCGCCGTCGCCGAAGCGCATCCGCACGATGTAGGGGTCGTCGGAACGGTACCGGCAGTCCGCCGACAGATCGAGGAACCGCCGGGTCCCGGTGATCAGCCGCAGGGACAGGTGTTCCGTGAGTGCTCGCATGGACGCCCCCTCGTGGGCCCGGTTCGGCCGCGTTCGCCGTTCAGAGCATGTCGTTGCCGTGCGTTTGCCCCGTGACGCATGGTCCGGGCCGGGGCGACGGGAGAGATTTCGTGAAGGCTCGCCCTGGACGGCCGATCTGCGGGGTGCCCGGTCAGGAGCGCCGGTCCTGCGCCATGACGTCGGCGGGTCCGGGGAGTTCACCGCCGATCACGGGGACCGGGTCCGGGGCTCCGTCCGTCGGGCACAACGGCAGCGGTACCCCGGCGACGGCCGCCGCCCGTTCGGTGCTGTCCGGGGAGCAGCCCAGCCATGCGCAGAACAGCACGGTCGCGTCGTCCTGGAACTCGCCGACCTGGTGGTCCGAGACCCGGCGCATGAGACGGCACAGGGTCTCGGGGAGGGGCAACCGGTCGGCGTGGTGGCGGATGAGGAAGTCCAGGAACCCGGAGAGCCCGAACTCCCCGCCGGTGGTGGTACGGGCCTCCGGGATGCCGTCGGTGTAGAACACGAGGCGGTCGCCCGGCTCCAGTTGCTCACGGCACACCTGCGGTGCCACGCCCAGCCCCAGGCCCATGGGGTCGCCTGGCGAGCAGGCGAGTTCGGCGACCCAGCGCCCGCCCCGGATGAGGATCGGCGGGTGGTGGCCGCGGTTGACCCATTCGAACAGGCCGGAGCCGGTGTCGAGCCGGGCGACGACGCCGGTGGCGTAGCGCGTCCCCTCGAACTGCTCGACCAGCACCTTCTCGATCTCCTCGGTGATCTCGACCAGTTCCGCGTGGCGGCGGCGGGCGTTGCGGCTCGCGCCCATGGCGAGGCTCGCAGTCAGGCCGGCCGCCGTGTCGTGCCCCATCGCGTCGAAGATCGACAGATGGACCAGCGGGCCGTCGAGCGCGTAGTCGAAGGCGTCCCCTCCGACCCGGTAGGCGGGTTCCAGCGCCGCGGAGATGACGACCCGGCCGTCCGAGTACGAACGGGGCGGCAGCAGGCGCCACTGCATCTCGGCGGCCACGTTCATGGCCTCGGAGCGCACCGTGCGGGCGTACGCGTCGCTGTAGTCGCGCTTGGCGGTGACGATGAGCGCCACCGCGTCGGCCAGCGACTGCACGTCCTCGCGGGTGCGGTCGTCGTCCCCCTCGGTGGTGACGCGGAGCAGGCCCAGCCGCTCGGAACCGCCCAGCAGGGGTGCCCACCAGCGGCACTTGCCGGGGCACGCGGAGACGGCGGGGAGCAGCCGGCCGTACTGGAAGGCGCGGCCGGGCACCGTGCCCTCGATCCGCAGTTCGGAGCTGTGGTTCCGGTGGCCGCACTCGCCCGCCCCCTCCTCGGCGAGGTTGCGCAGCACATGGCGCTGGAGGTCGGAGAGGTAGATCGTGACGTGGGCGAGGCCGGCGGGTTCCGCGTGCTCGGCCACCTTCGCCGGCAGCTGTTCCAGGGGCATCAAGTGGCTTTCGGCCAGCAGGCCCGCCAGCATCCGGCGACTGCGCCGATCCCTGTCCTGCGTCACCCTTGCTCCTCGCCACCCGTCGGCGGGTCCGGGGTTCCGGCGGCCTCGCCCGGGCCGGGTGGCCCCCGCCTCGAACCTTTCCCATCGTACGCATACCACCCATAAGTGATGTAACGGTCGCTTCCCGTCATTCACGGGCCCTGACCGGGGCACCGGGCGCGCCGATGACGTACGGCGGTACGCATGGCCGGGCGCGCGGCGGACCGCCGTTACGTAGCTTGACGGACGCCTTTCGTCGTCTTTCGCCCTAGTTTTTGCTGTGTCCGCGGCCGGGGGCCGGGCGACCGCGGACGGGTCGACTCGGAGGTCTGGGATGGCGGCATACGACTACATCGTCGTCGGTGGCGGGACCGCGGGGTGCGTGCTCGCCGCGCGGCTCTCGGAGGACGGGCGGGTCCGGGTGCTGCTCCTCGAGGCGGGGCCGGCCCGGGCGGCGAAGCGCTCGGCCGCACCGCCGCGGTGGATGCGGTTGATCGGCAGCGGGATGGACTGGGGCGACCGGACCGTGGCACAGCGCGGAGCCGGCAGTGCCGTGCTGCCCTATCCGCGGGGGAAGGCGCTGGGCGGATCGAGCAGCATCAACGCCATGGTCCACCTGCGGGGGCACCGGGCCGGCTACGACGCGTGGGAGAAGGCGGGCGCGACCGGCTGGAACTTCGACACCCTGCTGCCCTACCTGCGCCGCAGCGAGCGGGCGGCGGGGCGCGACCCGGAGTTCCGCGGCACCGAGGGCCCCATGCGGGTCGCGCCGCCGCACCGGGTCCACCCGCTGTCCCCCGCGTGCCTGAGCGCCGTGCAGGCGGCCGGGCACCCCATCAGCACCGACCTCAACGGCCGCCACCAGCAGGGCGGCGGCTGGCTGGACCTGAACATCGTCGACGGGGCCCGGCAGAGCGCCGCCGACGCCTACCTGCGGCCGGTGCTGCACCGGCCGGGCCTGACCGTGGTCACCGGGGCGCAGGTCCACCGGCTCCTGCTGCACCACGGGCGGTGCACGGGTGTGGAGTACAGCCGTGACGGGGTGCTCGAACGGGCCGAGGCCGGCCTGGAGGTCGTCCTCGCCGCCGGGGCGGTCGGCTCCCCGCACCTGCTCATGCTCTCGGGCGTCGGGCCGCCCGACGAGCTGCGGTCCCACGGCATCGGCGTGGAGGCGGACCTCCGTGAGGTCGGGAGCAATCTGCACGACCACCCCGTCACGGTCGTCAAACTTCTCCGCGGCACGGACGGTGCCGACGCCGACGGGCCCCGCGTTCGACGCCGCCGCGGCCCTGTGCAGCACCCATGCCGACACCGCCCCCGACATCCAGGTGCTGTTCCTGTGCGCGCCGTACGTGCCGCCGCCGCTGGAGGGCGCGGTGAACGGCTACAGCTTCGTGGTGGGTCTGATGACGCCCCGCAGCCGGGGCTCGGTCCGGCTGGCCGGGGCCGACCCGCGCTCCGCGCCGCTGGTCGACCCGAACTTCCTGTCCGCGCGTTCCGACGTGGAGAGCCTGATCAGGGGGGTGCGCATGGCCCGGGAGATCGGCAGCGAGCAGGTGCTGAAGGTATGGCGGAAGGAAGAGGTCCTGCCGGGGCCCGCCGCGTTCAGCCACGGACTCCTGGAGGACTACGTACGGCGCAGCGTCGGCAGTTTCTACCACCCGGGGGGCACCTGCCGCATGGGGTCGGACGACCAAGCCGTCGTCGACCCCGAGCTCCGGGTGAACGGCGTGTCGGGGCTGCGGGTCGCCGACGCGTCGGTGATGCCGTCCGCGGTGTCCGCGCACCCCAACGCGACCGTGCTGGCCGTCGCGGAACGGGCGGCCGACCTCATCAGGGGCGAGGGCGGCGACGGCCTGACCGGGCGGGCCGCCGCGTGAACGGTGCCCCTTCCGGCCTCAGGAGCCCGGTGGCAAGAAGCGGGCCAGCTGGCTGCGCGAGGTGACGCCGAGCTTGGGGAAGATCCGCGTCAGGTGGGTGCTGACCGTCCGGTGGGACACGTAGAGCCGCGCTCCGATCTCCTTGTTGGACAGGCCCTCGGCGGCCAGCGTCGCGATCTGCAGTTCCTGCGGCGTGAGCCGGTCGGCGGCCCGGGGCGACCGCTGACGGGTGGTCTCGCCGGTGGCCTCCAGTTCCTGCCGCGCGCGGCGGCTCCACGCCGCGGCTCCCAGGTCGTCGAAGGTGTCGCGGGCGGCCCTGAGCGGTGCGCGGGACTCCAGGACGCGGCGCTGCCTGCGCAGCCACTCGCCGTACGCGAGCCGCAGGCGCGCCCGCTCCAGGGACCAGCCCGTGAGGTCCGCCTCCAAGGCGGCCGCGAAGGCGGCCTCGCCCTCGTCCTCCCCGGCCAGGACCGCCCGGGCGTGGCGTGCGGCCAGCCGCACGCGGGCCGCGGGCGTCCGGCGGGCCAGTGGCGCGAGCCGCTCCAGGACCCCTCGCGCGTCGTCCTTCTCGCCGCAGTGCGCGGCCGCCTCTGCGAGGTCGCCCACGGTCCACAGGGCGGTCATCACGTGGTGCCCGGCGTCGGCCGGGTCGGTCAGCCGCCGCAACTGGGCGTACGCCTGCGCGTGGTCCCCGCTGCAGGACAGCGCGGTGCCGCACGCCATGCGTACCGTCGCGTGCAGCAGCGGGGAGTTCAGCCGGACGGCGATGGCCCGGGCCTGCCCGATCAGCCGGTGGGCGGTCGGCGCGTCGTCGCGCAGGGCGGCGAGGCAGCCGAGCACGGTGAGGGCGGTCGCCTCCCACTCGGGCTGACCGGTCTCCCGGGCGAGCCTGCGGGCCTCGTCGGCGTCCAGCCGCGCCGGATCGCAACGGCCCGTGGCCGCGCGTCCCGAGGCGCGCAGTGCCAGTGCCTCCGCCAGCGGTGCCAGCCGCCCCTGGTGCCTGAGCCGTTCGACGGCCGCGGTGAGGAAGGGGTCCGCGTGTTCGGGCGCGCCGACGCACCACAGCGCGCGGGCCGTCGTGTGCAGCGCCGCGGCGTCGTCCGTCCGCCGGGTCACGGCGCGGGCGGCTTCGAGCACCGAGGAGGCGCGCTCCACCGGTGCGGCCTGCGCGGCGATCAGCGCCATGGCGGCGCCCCCGGTCTCGCACCGGCCGTCCAGCTCCGCGGCCAGCCGGTCGGCGGTGCGCAGGACCTCCCCGTGGAGCGTGGACTCCCCGTTCCCGCGGTAGAGGTGGGCGGCCGCGGCGCTCGTCAGCCGGACCGACAGGGCCGTCTCGCCGTCGGCCCGCATGCGTTCGGCCGTACGGAGCAGCGTCCGGACGGCGACCGGCGCCCGGCCCCCGCAGACGGTGCGCGACTCGGAGATCCACAGCAGGCGGGCGGTGTCCTTGCCGGTCAGTTCCAGCCGCTCGATGGTCCGCACCAGGCGACGGACGAGGTCGCGTCGACCGAGGCCGACGGCCAGCTCCGTGCTGCGCAGCATGAGGTCGACCTGTCGGCCGCCGTCGGGGGTGAAGGCGGCGGCCTGCTCGAAGGCGTGCACGGCGGCAACGACGGCGCCGCGTCGCAGCGCGTGGTCGCCGCACCGCTCCAGTCCCCGTGCGACGGTCCCGTCCGGGGGGAGGGTGGAGGCGGCCAGGTGCCAGATCCCGCGGTCGGGACGGCCGGCGTGGACCGCGGCGAGCGCGGCGTGCACGGCGTTGCGCTGCGTGACGGACGCGGCCTGGTGGATCGCGGAGCGGACCAGGGGGTGCCGGAACCGCACGGCGTGCCGGTCGACACGGACGAGCCCCGCGTCCACGGCGGGCACGAGGCCGTCGACGGTGACAGGGGCGCCGGACACGGCGCCGGCCGCGGACAGGACGTCACCCGTCGCCGCCTCGGCGTCGAGCGCGGCGGCGAGCAGCAGGGTGCGCGTGGCGTCGGGGAGTTCCAGGATCCGGGTCTCGAACGCGCGCTGCAGATTGACGGTCAGCGGGAGCCAGCGGGGGATGACCGCGACGGATTCCAGGCCCCCGGCCGCCAGGGGGAGTTCGACGAGGGCCAGGGGATTGCCGTCGGCCTCCTCCAGCAACCGTGCGCGGACGAAGGGCGCGAGTGCCGGCGCGCCGGCGTCCAGCAGCCGCGCGGCGTGGTCGGCGTCGAGCCGGCTGACCGGCATTTCCTCGACGCCTTCCCAGGCGGGCGCCTCCGTCTCGTCCTGGGTGGCGGCGGCCAGCAGCACCACGGGGTCCGAGGACAGCCGTCGGGCGACGAAGGCGAGCAGGTCGCTGGTGGACCGGTCGAGCCACTGGAGGTCGTCGACGAGCAGGAGCAGCGGCCGGTCGGAGGCGCACTCGGCGAGGAGGTCGAGCACGGCGAGGGCGATGCGGAAGGGCTCGGGGCGGCCCACGTCGTGGAGGCCGACCGCGGCCAGCAGCGTCTCACGCTGGGGCTCCGGGAGGCGGCCGGTCTCCAGGAGCACCGGGCGCAGCAGTTGGTGGAGTCCGGCGAACGGCAGGTGGGACTCGGACTGCACACCGGCCAGGCCGAGCACCCGCCGGCCCTGTTCCGCCGCCCGTTCCTGGGCGAGCGCCAGCAGCGTCGTCTTGCCGATCCCCACCTCGCCGCGCAGCACCAGGGCGCCGCCGCGGCCGTCAGCGAGGCGCAGGAGGGCGTCAATCGCCTCGGTCTCGGCCTGTCTGCCGATCAGGGAGGGGATCCGTGTCGCCATGGTCCGCCCTCGCGGTGTCCCGGTACTCGTACACGAACCACCGTACAAGGGGGTGAAAGGGTTCATTATGCCGCTTATGGCAGACAGTCCGGGGACGTCCTCCGCGGACGCGGCCCTGTCGGCCCTGTCGGGCCTGGCGCGACTGCCGGCGGAGCGGCCGGCGGTGGCGGACCAGGTGGCGGCGGCCGAGTACGGCACCGCCCAGGCGGTCGACGACCCGGCGGCCGCGGCGGCCCGGGCACAGGACCTCGGGGCTGACCCTGCGGTGGTCCGGCGGGTCTTCGCCGGACCGGATCGAGGCGAACAAGGTCGTCCAGCGCGGCCTGCTGCGGCTCTGGGAGCGTGACCCGTCGTTGCGCCCCGCGTGAGCGGCCCGACCTGACGACGGAGGTCCGCCCACGCCTGGAAGCGGTGGACGCAGCCCTGGTGCGTGCCGTCGCGGCGGCCCAGCCCCGGCTCACCGGTCCGCGCTGCGCGGCCGGCACCCGGCGGGCGATGTCGGAGGAAGTGGCCGCCGCCCGGCTGGACGCCCTGCACCGGCAGGGCCTTGTGCGGGCCCTGACCCACGCCTGCGCGGAACCGCGGGACGCCGCCGTCGCGGAACACGCCCCCGCAGCAGCGCCGTCCGGCCGTCCGCGAGCGGCGCCCTGACGTACCGGGACCCTCCCGTGCCCCGCCGGACGGCCGGGCCGGCACCGCCGGCGGCAGGCGTGCGTGGACGCGGACGTCGCCCTGTGCCCGGGGGCAGGCCGCGCGGGTGCCGCCGAGGCCGGTGGCACGGGCCTTCGGGGCTGCGGCCGGTTCGGTCAGGCCTCCGCGGGTACGTGCGCGTCCTTCAGGCGCCCGGCGACCGTCGCCAGGAACTCGTCGGACAGCTCCGGGTCGGCGACCGCGCGCGAGATCAGCAAGGCGCCGACCAGGGCGCTGAGGGTGAGCATCGCGTCGGCCCTGGCCTCACCGGGGTCGTCGCCCTGCGCCGCCTCACCGATGAGCGCGAGGTAGCTGAGGACCTGCTTCTCGTACGCCTCCCGCAACTCCGCATCGCCGCGACCGGCCGCGGCGCCCAAGGTCACCAGGGCGCAGCCGGTGCCGGGAGCATCCCGGTGGCGGGCGCTGAGGTAGGCGTCGATCAGGCCCGAGCGGGGCTCATCGGGGTCCCGGCGGGCGGCCTCGGCCATCTTGGCCTCGCCGTCGGCCAGGGCCAGCGCCGCCGCCTGACCCATCAGGTCCTCGCGCGAGGCGAAGTGCTTGTAGAACCCGCCGTGGGTCAGTCCGGCCTCGTTCATGAGGTCCGCGACGCCGGGCCGGGTCATGCCCTCCTCGCGGATCCGGCGGGCGGCGATCCGCAGGACCTTCTCGCGCGACTCGGCCTTCGCTGCCTGCGAGTGACCCATCGCATGACCTCCCGGGTGTGCGTCGGGCTGACCCGACCCAATGTGGATGACGGACATCATACACCGCTCCCGGAACCTCGCCCGGGGCTTTGACATGCAGGATGACACGCATCATCCTGCATATGTGGATGACATAAATCATCCAGACCTCGGCACGAGCCTCCACCGGAGCAGGCCCGCCGCCCCTCCCTC
>NZ_JARAVK010000023.1:0-58290 GCF_033792765.1 Streptomyces sp. PA03-6a
GCCCGGCCCCACGTGAATGGAGTGGTCCGCCGTCAGAATGGACGGCCCGTGGGCGTCGATCAGATCCTGGGCCGCCCTCGAACGGGCGGTCAGGTGGAAGTCGCTCCCATTGATCGTGACCGACGACCCGCCCGCCACCCGCGTCTCATGACTCGAAGTCAGAACCACGTTCAGGTGGACGGCCACCTCCGCCCGCGTCCCACCATCGTGAACGGTGATGACGATCGGCCGCGAGATGAGGTTGTTACCCCCGTTGTTACGGGTCTTCACGCCGAACTCGAAGCCACCAAGCGTGCGACGCTCGTCCCCCAGCCTCCCGCCGCCCCTGCCGACGATGGCGTCCAGGACGCCGTCCCCCGTCAGCCGCGCGGAGCCGGAGGCAGCCGGCGCCGCCGCCGAGACGGCCTGCGGCAGGTTCTTGTTGATGCCGTCGACCACGGCGTTACGGGTGTCGACGGCCATGTCGATCAGCTGCTTGAACGTGACCTTGTCGTCCCCGGTGGCCTTGATCAGCGCCTTCCACTCCGCCTTCCGGGCAGTACCGAGTTCCTTGACCTCCAGCTTCGCGAGGGTGGTGGTGCCGTCCGCCTGGATCTCGTGGAAGGCGATGGCCGCCAGGCTCTTCCCGGCGTTCGCGTCCTTCACGAGCACGTCCGGGTGGTGCAGCTTGAGGTAGTGCTCGATCTGCTCGGTCCAGGTCTTGGAGTTCGCGTGGCTCTGGGTCAGCCCGTTGAGGATCGACCGCGGGTCGTTCCCCACTTCCTTGGCGATCCGGTCCCCGTCCGTGATGAGGGCGAGACCCGAGTCGAACACGACGGCCTGGTTCTCCCGCCCCTGCCACAGGTGGCGGCGGTTCTTGACGAGGCTGTCGAGGAGACGTTCCCCCTCCCTGGCCTCGTAACTGATGGTGTCCCCGGAGATCTCGCCGAACCTGATGTCCTTCTCGAGACCGAGGGAGTTGTCCGGGTCGACACGGATGAAGGTGTTGGGCTCGGGGAAGTAGATCGTCCGCGCATCGGTCTTCGCCATCGCGTCGCGCACGGCCAGGTCGAGGTCCGCGGCGTTCTTCGCGGCACCCTCGGGGAGGGTGTAACCGCCGCTCACCATCTCGGGAGCGAGCCCGTTCTCGGCACTCAGGGATTCGATCTTCGCGGCGGCACGCTCGAAGAGCGGCTTCCCTCCGACGACCAGGCTCTTCACGTCGGCGTCACCGACGTGCAGGTACACCTCTCCCCCGGCGTTGAGCCTGACCTTGTCGAGCATGCCACGGGTGAGGTCGTCCCGGATCACCGCCTCACGCAACGCGCCATAGGGGATCTCCTTCTGGGCGCCGGCCGCGACGAGCTTGGGATCGGGCTGGTGCCAGGTGTAACCGGTGACGGAAACCGCGAAGTCGCCCTCCTTCTCCCATGCCTGGGCGAACTTGCGCACCGAGTCGGCGATCGCGGTCTCCGTGCCGGCGCGGCCGTTGACACCGATGACCAGGCCCAGCCGCTCGCCGAGGGACTCCTTGCCGAACGCCTTGCCGTACGTCTTCGCCAGCTGCAGCAGATCGGTGTCCGCGGTCGCGATGACCGTGGCGACGAAGCGGGTGCCGTCACCGGCCTGGAGCGAGCCCTTGGCCATGCCGTCGTACTGGGCGAGGGGCTTCAACTCGTAGTGACCGGCGATCTTCTGGTAGCCCTCGGTGAATCGCGTGGCGTCCGTCTGCCGCGTGAAGGTGGGCGGGACGGCCGCCGGCTGCGAGGGATTCGGCTTGGCCTTCTTCGGTGCGTGGGGGGCGATGCCGTCGACCGCGTCGACAGCCACGTGCGGCACGTGCACGTGGTCGTGGCCGGCGACCTGGGCATGGATGAGGTCGAGGTACCGGGGGCGCAGCCCGCCCTGGGACAGACCCTCCGGGGCGGCGTTGTGGTAGTTGCCCATCAGGCTGCCGTCGACCTCCGGGCGGTGCCCGGCCGTGGTGTCCCGGTACTCGTCCCGCAGACCCAACTGGTGGCCCAGCTCGTGCGCGAGATCCTGCTCCGTGGCGTCGATCCGCCACTGATGCTGGTTCATCGCACCCCGCGCGCCACCCACGTTCACGTTCAGGTGGGCGTCAGAGGCGTTGCCCGTGACCCGCTCCAACGTGACGTGCAGAACGCTGCGGTCGCGCAACACCTCACCGGGACGGTTGAACACCCGCTCCACACCCGACACCGCACGGTCCCACAGCGCGTCCACCTGGTTCGGTGAAAGCCCGTCACCGGCCAGACGCACCTTCACCGTCAGATCCGTGACCGGACGCCCGCCGAGCTCGAACCTGCGCACGTCATAGCCCGCACGCACCTCATACCGAGGAGCATGCGCACCACCACCCCGCGGCGTCGACACCGGATCGACCCACGAGTGCTTCACCGTATTCGGCGCCGCCGCACCACGCGCCGCATCCCAGCCCGCGACCAGCCTCAGATCCACCCGGCCGGCGCCAGAACCCGCACCGTGCAGGACGTCACCCGCCCCGCCCGACAGGCCGGTAACGGCAGGCGCCGACACACCCCCGGAGTCACCCCGGACGGGGAACGACTTGTCGCCCTGGAAGTGAACCCGCACGTCCTCCGCGCCGGAGCCGTGGACGACGGCGCGCTCCACGTCGTCCTGGAACCGGTGGACCGTCTCGACGAGTCCGCTCGGCGGGAACCGGTTGTCGAGTGCCTCGATGAGCTTCTGTTCCGAGACGCCGAGAGCCTGCGCGAGGTTCCTGGTGTTGCCCGGCCTGCTGTTCCAGCCGGACGAGAGGGCGTTGCTCGGCCCCACGTGGATGGACTTCGACGCGGTGTCGCTGGAGGCTCCGTGCAGGTCGATCACGCCCTGGTCGGTGTGCGGCCGCGCGGTGAGGTGGAACTTGCTCCCCGTGATCGTGACTTCCGTCGTGTTCGCGACCTTCTTCCCCGCCAGCGTCACGTCGGCCTCGTTGCCCGAGCTGAGCATCACGTTCAGGTGGACGGCCACCTGCGCTTCCGTTTCTCCGTCCTTGACCGTGACCACGATCGGCCGTGAAACGAGATTCTTGCCGTTGTTGTTGCGGGTGCCCGCGCCGAACTCGAAACCGCCGAGCGTGCGGCGTTCCTCGCCGCCGTTGCGCCCACCCGTGCCGATGACGACGTCCAGAATCCCGTCCTCGGTCAGCTTCGTGGTGCCCCCCGAGGCGGACGGTGCCGCCGGGGAGACGAACGAGGCGTCGCCGGAGCCCTCGACGCGCGCGGCCGTACCCGTGAAGAGGCCGTCCCGGGGCACACCGTCGCGGTCGAGGAGCGAGGCGGTGAAGACGAGGTCGTCGTAGCTCGCGTGCACGCCGTCGACGGCCCCTCCGGCCGCGCCCTCGCCGGGTGCGGAAGCCGGTGCCGGTGCGTGTGACGGCGACGGGCCCGGACCCGGGAGGTGACCCCCGCCGGCACCGGAGGACGACGGGCCGGGGCCACCCGAGTGGGCTCCGCCGGTCCCGGGCGGCGCCGGGTGCACGCCGGGGGCGCGGCCCGCGCCCGGTCGCGCGTTGTGGATCTCGACAGTGAAAGAGAGCCCCTTGTCCTGGGCGAACTGCTCGAGTTGCAGCTTCTGTGCCTGCAGCGCCGGGTCGAACCCGTCGTCCACGAGCACGACGCGGTTGAGGTCGTCCCACTTCACGCCGCCGTGGATCTGGGCCTCGAAGTACCTGCCGAGGTTGCGCTCCAGCGTTCCGGCGTCCCGGAATCCGCGGAACGCGCTGTCGTACTGGAAGCCGGTCGCCTCGGCGAAGGCCAGCCGGACCAGGGGTTCGGGACCGTGGTTGAGCAGCGGCAGCATGTTGCCGCGGCCGGTGACGCTCCGGGCGCCCTCCAGTCCCTCGATGAAGCTGTCCGCCGGTGTGAACGTGGCGCGCTGCATCACGTCGGGATTCAGGTGGAAGACCGCCCGCCCGTACATCTTCACGCCGCCCGGCCGGTACTTGGACGTGAGGGCCGCGTAGTTGGGCAGGTCCACGAGGTCGTCGGCGGTCGGGGCGAACGGCCGTCCCTGCGCGCCCGGGTAGATCCCGGACGCCTCGGTCGTCCGCTTCACGGACGCCGGCAGGCCGAGAGCCTCCTCCGTCTTGCCGCGGGTGACGTAGTACCCCGCGTTGGCGTTGTTGGCCTCCCACGCGTTGCGGAGCAGCTGGGTGTCCGAGGTCAGTGCGTCCAGGAGCGTCCCTCCGGCCGGCGTGATGTCGCCGAGCTTGAGGTTGACCGTGAGCGAGAGGTCCTCCTGGAGGTGCCGGTGGACCTTGGCGATGAGCTCGTGGGCCTGCGCCCCGTCGAGCGGGTAGCCCTCCGCCCACTTCCAGTCGCCGCTGTTCAACTTCTGCGTCAGCAGGTCCGTGTCCGCCGTCAGCGTGCGCAGAGCCCGCCGCTCGGCCATGACGATCGCGGAGAGCTGCGGCATCCGCAGGTTCGCCAGCTCCGGGCGGCCTTCGAGGGCGTGGAACAGCTGCACGTTCTCCTCGAACGACTTCTGCTGCTGCACCAGCACCGACTTCAGCGCGTCGTCGTGCTCCGCGCCCGCCAGCCCCTTGGCCAGGATGTCCTGGTGCGCCGTGAGGTCGCCCTCGTACGCCTCCCTGCCGTTGCCCCCGGTCCATCCCTTGGCGGACTCCGGCTCGCTGATCCAGCGGGCCACCGTCAGGTCCTGGCCGCTGGGCACCAGTGCGTGGCTGGTCTTCCCGCCTTCCAGCGGGGTGACGACGTGCGTCGCGGAAGGGACGTGGTCCACGGACTGCACGACGCCTTCGGGGGCGGGCGGAACGACATCGGCCCGGCCCCTGCCGCGGAACAGCGACCGCAGCCCCTCGGGCAGGTGTGGAGCCGCGCCGCCGAGCCCGTACCCGCGGTACGCCTGCACCTCGGGGAACGGCGCGCCGCCGGTCACGTCGGACCAGTGGGCCTCCGCCTTGGCCAGCGCGGCGTCGGCCTGCCTGACTTGCTGCCACGACTCGAGGTAGCGGAAGCCGTCGGCCTCGGCCGAGGTGCCGAAGCCTTCGACGTAGCGTGTCTGCAGGTCGTCGCGGATCATCCGGGCGTTGATCAGCTCCCGGCGGGCGTCGGTGATGGCCGCCGACGCGTCGATGTCCGACAGGTCGTCCCCGAGGTCCCCGCGCAGGCCGTCGTGGTGCGACCCGGTGCCGGTGGAGTCCAGGGTGCCGGTGCCGGTGGGCGACTTGCCCTTCCCCTTGTCCCCCACCGCGGGGGGCGTGTCCGGGACGTCGTGGACCGCCGCGCCCACCGAACCCTCGGGCGCCGCGGGCCGCGCGTCGAGCACGGCGTCCATGAAACCGTCGGTGAACCGGCCCGCGTCGGTGTGCCACAGCGGCAGGTTCCGCGCCGCGTACAGGTAGGCGTTCTCCAGCTGCGCCGCCGTGATCCGGTGTTCCTCCAGGACGTGCGTCCCACCCCCCGGGGCCCCGTCGACGGTGCCGCGGACGGCACCGAACTCGCCCGGCGCACCCGGGCCCAGGGGCACCGGCGCGTCCCGCCCCGGCAGCCAGACCGTCAGCGAACGGGCGCCCGTCGAGCCGTCGGTCCCCAGGACCAGCCGGATGTCGGCGGCGGGGTCGGCGATCGCGTGCTCCAGGTGCTGCCGCACCGGCCGCGTGTCGTCCATGAACCGTACGACGTCGTCCCCGCCGGCCCCGTGGACGACCGGCGGCGAACCGGCCGGCAGGTCGTCCACCGAGTGGCGGAACACGCCCATGTCGTCGAGCATGTCGTCGATCTCGTCGAACATGTGCTGCACGTCGGACGGGTACTGCACGGAGGACGGCGGCAGGTGTCCGGTGGAGTCCCCCGCGGCCGACGTGCCGGGACTCGGGGCCGGTTCCGGGACGCTGTCCACGGAGCCCCTCCCGATCCCCGAGAGCGAGTCGCCGGCGGCGGGCGCCGTCACCGACGGTCCCGGCAGATCGGACAGCCCCGGACGGAGCGTGCCGTAGGTCTCGCCGAGCTGACGCGACAGCTGGCGTCCGGCGTCGTCACCCGAGGTGAGGATGGTGTGGGTGATCATCTTCTCGAACTGGTCGAGGATCAGGAGACGTTCCTTCTGCGGAGCCGTCGCGAGATTGCCGTCGATCAGGGGGCGCTGGTGGTCGAAGAGCACGAAGGTCTTCGCCTGGTCGGTGGCGGCCTGGAACCGGCCCTGGTCGTGGAGCCGCCAGTCCTCCACCTCGCCGAAGGCGTCCTGGTACCGGATCGTGTCGTCGGCGGTCAGCTTGGCCACGGGCGACGTGCCGTCCGCCCAGTGCCAGGCGCCGTCGCGGCGCAGCATCGTGTCGACGAGCCGGTACGGGGCCGCCACCCACAGGTCCGCCACGGACTTCCCGAGCGCGGCGGAGACGAAGCCCTCGGCGAACCTCACGCAGTTGTAGCGGAAAAGGTCGTACACGGCGCCGGAGTTGGCCATCGCGTACCGGTACCCGTCGAACAGCTGCGCCGCCGTGATCCGGTAGGTGCCCAGTACACGGACGTGCCCGGAGACGAGGTATTCGGCGTCGTTGACGATGGCACCCGGGTTGCCGAAGAGGTTTCCGTCCTCGGGGTAGAAGCCGATCGTGAGCGGCTTGCGCTCGCCCGGCAGCATCACGGCCACCATGGCGTGGCCCACGTCGTCGGAGAACTCGCGCCAGGTCCGGCCTCCGGGGCTCGCCACGAGGGCCACCTCGATGTCCGCCGCGGGGTTGTCGAAGGCCCGTTCCACGTGCTGCCGCAGCGGGCGGATCAGGTCCACGAACTCCGAGAAGCCGTCCAGGTCCTCGGTGCCGTGCTCGCCGACCGGGGAACCGGGCAGCGAGTCGTCGTCCATGTCGAAGTGCGAGCGCATCGGTGCGCCGGTGTCGTCCAGGACCAGGTCGTCGAGCCCGTCGAGCAGGCCGCTCTCCGGCCTCGGCGGGACGGGGGGTGCGTGGTGCCCGCCCGGCCCCGGGGTGACGGGCGCGTCGTCGGCGAAGTCCGTGTCCCTGACGCCGCCGGGGAGTTTCCCGCGTTCCGGGCCCGCGAGGTGCACGGCCAACTGGTCCGCCTGCGCCCGGACGTCGACCTTGGTGAAGGCGGCGCCGCGCAGGTCCTCCAGCACCTGGCGGGCGGCGGTCACGGTCTCCACCGTCACCGCGTCCGCGCCCATCTTGCCCAGCTTCAGGTTGACCTCGTGGAACAGTTCCGCCTGGTGCGAGTGCACGCGCCCGCCGCCCGACGTCGCGGGCGGCACCGGGGCGGGGTCCTGACGCAGCGGCACCGCCACGTGCCCGTCGCCGGTGACGGCCACCTTGTCGTGCGGGGCCGGGGTGACGACCGCGTCGTCGGTGTTCCGCGCGGGTGCGCCGGCGAACGCGTGGCCCGCGTCGACGTCCACGGTCTTCCCGGCCCCGGTCCCGGGCGCGCCGGCGAAGGCCGGGCCGTCGACGGGACGGACGCCCCGGCCGTCGTCGAGGAGGTCGAGCGCGGAGCGGGCCGCGTCCTTGGGCGGTGTGCCGTGCACGCCGCCCTTGGGCACGCCGGAGGCGGGTGCGCCGTGGGCGGCGGAACCGGGCGTGGTGTCGGTGACCACGGAGCCGGGGCGTCCGCTGCCGGCGGGCCGCACGATCTCGTCCAGGCTCAGATGGGCCTGGTTGGCGCGGGCGGCACCGGCGACGTTGTCCCCGAGGTCGGACCCGATGTGGGTGGGCACCGGGTTGTTCGGCGTCCCCTTGGCGCCGCCCGACAGCAGGTCGAACGCCGAGCCTCCGGCGGCACCGGTGCCGCTCTGGTGCCCGGGGACCCCGGTGAGCGGGCCGTGGGCCCCGGGCGTTCCACCCGGAGCCCCCAGGAGGTCGTGGACCCCGGCACCGCTCGGCGGCGCCTGGACGCCGGTCAGCGCGGTGTGCGCGGCACCGGTTCCCGCACCCGGGGCGCCGGGGGCGGCGAGCAGGTCGTGCAGGGCCGTGCCGCCCGGAGCGGGCGCGGGCACACCGGTGAAAGCGGTGTGCACCGCGCCGGTCCCGCCGGGCGGTGCGGTCAGGACGCCGGCCGGACCCTGCGCGAGCAGGTTCCCTCCGTTGCCCTTGGCGACGAGGGCGGCGACGTCCACGCCTTCGTGCACGGCCGGGGCGCCGGCGGAGCCGGGCACATACAGACCGGAGGAGTGCGTCACATGGCCACCCGGGGCCATCGAGCTCACCCCGAGTCCCCCGCTCATCTGGCCGGGCGCCCCGTCGAGGGCGTCGATCCTCATCCGGCTCATCTGCGTACCGGCGATGTCGACCACGTCGTCCATGTGCCGCACTGCCCGGAATCCCGCGGTCGAGTTGTCGAACACGGCGTTCGCCCCGTGCACTGAGACGGGGTTGACCGTGCCGACCCGCAGCCCTGTCAGGTCGACGGTGCCGACGGGCGCCACGGAGAAGGAGGACGGGCGGACGGAGGTGTGGGTGTCGGCGAAGTTGCCGAAGCGCACGTCCGCCAGGTCCATGCGGGCCATGTTGATGTTGGCGTGCCCCAGGTCCAGGTGCGGGGTCGCACCGTGCGGACCCATCGGCACGGCACTCACGGAGTGCGCGACCGTGCCGCCGACTGGCAGGTCCCACACGCCGCGGCCCATGACGCCGCGGTCCCAGAAGCCCATGCGCAGGGCGCCCTTCAGCCCGTACTCCGCGATGTCGGTGTGCGTCACCGGGAGGATCAGGCGCGTCCACTTGGCGCCGCCCATCTGGCTGCTCCAGGTCTCCTGTGCGAAGAGCCGGAAGTTCTGCCACGCCCCGGGGGCGCCGGCCCGTATGGCCGACCCCCAGCCGCGCACCACCACGGGGATGGAGCGGACGCCCTGCACGACGACGAGTCCGCCCTTGACGAACACCGAGCCGCCGAGCGCAGGCACGTTGTGGAAGTTCTGCATGACCCACAGTCCGCCCTGGCGCACCCAGGTCAGGCTGATCCGCGCGACGTCCCTCAGACCGGTGAAGACGGTGGCGAACCGGAACCCGCTGACCATGTCCTTTATGGACATGAAGCCGTTGCGTCCCCACTGGAGGGCGGCCTTGAAGCCGGACTTGAGGAGACCGCCGATGGCGAAGATCGGCAGCGCCTTCGTGGTGGGGGCGATGATGCCGAGCCCGGCGAGGAACAGGTCGAGGAAACCGATGTCGCCGCGGGCGAAGTCGATGGCCGCCTTCACGAACAACGTCATGTTGACGCCGAGCGCGAGCAGGGCGACCGGCCCGCCGAAGATCAGCGCCGGGACGATGAGGATGATCGCCAGGATCTGGAACATCTCCCAGAAGACCTGGCAGTCCGAGATCGGCAGCCGGATGTCGGAGGCGTTGTTGACCGCGTTCGCGATGGTGTTGCCCACCTCGTCGAGCTCCGTGCCCGCGCTCTGGGCGGTCTGCCGAAGGGCCTCCAGTTGCGGGTCGTCCTCCGGCAGGCCGCGTGCGGCCGACAGGGCGCCGTCCGCCCTCCGCTGGGCGTCCTCGATGTGGTTCGCCCAGGCGCCGAGGTTCTGGGAGACCTCCCAGAAGGAGTCGGCCACGTCGTTGATGTGGTTGCGCAGCCTGTCGTCGACCTTGCCCCGCAGCGCGTCGGCGGTCTTCCCAGCGAACACACTGCTGTCCGCCGTGTTCATCACCTGGTCGATGGCCTGCGCGATGGACCTCGCCTGCGTACCGATCTTGACCAGGTCGTCGACCAGCAGACGGATCTGGACCGGGTCTCCGGGGGTCGGGTCCCCGTGGAGGCCGAGAACGTTCCAGTCGCTCGGGCGAGGCATGTCAGGGATTCCTCCCGGTTCGGCGCAGAGGAGCACGGCGGAGCTCTCCACGTGGACCACGCGCGGGGCACGCGCGTGGTTCATGTGACGTGGGTCAAACCCGTGCGCGGCGGTGAACCGGCGGGGGGCGTGGTGCGTGGTCGTGGTGACCGGATTCTCCAAGGACCGTCCGGAGGTCCCCTGTGCCCGAGATCAAAATCGACTACGACGTCCTCAACGCGGCGAAGCGCGACCTGGAAGCCCTGGCGGGCGAGATCGACCCGCTCATCAACAAGGGCGTCTTCGGCCGCCTCGGCTCGGGCAGCGGTGAGGCGGAGGCGATCCTCGGGCACGAGGGCGTCGCCAGTGCGATGTCGCTCTTCCACACCAACGCCAGCAGCACCATGAAACGCGCGGACAAGGGCCTGAAGGAGCTGGCCTCCGCGTTCGGCGGCGTGGGCGAGGCGTTCCGCGAGTTCGACTCCGAGCTGGGCGCCGAGATCGGTGTGATGAGCGCCAATCTGCACGTTCAGAACTGGCGGCAGAAGAAGGACCTGTGGGACTACAAGCAGAACCACCTCAAGGAGTGCGAGGGGCCCGGCGAACTGCCGGACTTCTGCTCCGCCACGAACCCCGGTGACACGCCCCCCGACTTCCACGTCGACACACCCAACGGTGGTTCGATCGACTCGCACGTGGAGGTCGACAAGGACGGCAACGTCACCAAGGAAGTGACCACCGTCAAGTACGACGGCAACACGTACACATCCACCACCACCTACAACGGCCCGAGCTACACGACGGAGACCACCTATCCCGACGGCAGCACCGCGCACACGGTGGCCAACATCAACGGCGACGGCAGCGGCTCCATGACCGTCACCGGCAGCGACGGCAGCCACACCGAGTACACCCGCGGCCCGAAGGGCTCCGACGGCAAGACGCCGGAGTGGACGTGGTCCGGCGGCAACAAGCCGGGCGAGGATCCGCACGACCCGAAGAACCCCAACAACCCGGACACCCATCCGCAGAACCCGGGTACCCATGGCGGCACCAACCCGAAGATCGCCTGATCGGGGACACCACCCCCCAGGCAGTCATCAGAAGAGAAAGGCGATGCAATGCCCGCGATTCACATCGTTCCCGAGGACGTCCGCCAGCGGGCGGCGACTCACGCGGCCACTTGCCAGGAGTGGATGACCCGGCTCGGGAGCCTGAAGGGCCAGGTCGAGAGCATGCTCAACGACGAGCTGGTGCTGCCCCAGGCCAGCCCCGCCATCCGTGACGCCTACGAGCAGTTCACCGGCAGTCTCACCCAGGCCATCCACGGCCTGGAGAACTTCGGTGAGGCGTTCACCTCGATCGCCAAGGGCGCCGAGGACTTCGACACCCAGGTCGCGAACAACTTCAACAAGAAGTAGGGGACGCGCGCGAAGGGCCGGGCGGGAGTCGTCTCCCGCCCGGCCCTTCGCGGTCTCCGGGGCCCGTGCCGTGACCCGCACTCCGGTGCGGGCCACGGCACGGGGGTCACTCCGTGCGGAGCGAGGTCAGCGGCACCTGGAGCGCCATCACCTCGTTGCCCGGTCCCGCGGTCCAGCCGCGGCCCGCATGGGGTGCCACCCGGGTGACGGCGTGCGGCAGCCGTACGCCGATCAGGTCTCCCTCGGTGGTGCTCTTCGGCCCCAGCAGCAGGCCGCGGCGGGCCTTGCGGGCGCTGGACATCCAGCCGCTCATGCCGCCCTGGACACCGTCGGCGGTCGCGGCGTAGACGAGGCCGAGGCCCTGGTCGCGGCCGGACACCGTGATCTCCTTGAGGAGTTTGTCCGCGCCGGACATCGCCAGCAGGTCGGCGTCGTCGACCATCACCACCCGCGGGCCGGGCAGCGCGGCGAGCGCGGAGCGCACCGCCTCCTCGGTCGGTTCGGTGTCGGTGATGACGCGGACCGTGGTGTGCCGGCTGAGTCCGCGCAGCGGGGACTCGCGCGGGGTGAGGACGACCAGTGAGGTACCGCCGGCGAGCAGCGAGACCGCCAACGAGGCCAGCGTGTTGCTGCGCCCGGACCCCGTGGGGCCGATGACGCCGAACACCGCGGACGCGCCCGCGAGGTCGACGCCGACCGGCTCTCCCCCGTCGCCGCCGATGCCAAGCAGGCCCCACAGAGGCCGCCGCTGCCCCGCGGGCACCTTGTCGTAGACGTCGGCGAACTCCGCCGACCGCGGCAGCGAGGCCACCGTGAAGGGGCGCCGCTCCTGCGGCAACCGCGCGTCGCGCTTGAGCGCTGCGGCCCCGATCTTGCGCAGCGCCTCGACCTGCTCGGTGCCGCCGCCAGGGGCGAGCAGCGCGACCTGGGTCTCGGTACCGGTCAGGACGTGCCAGCCGCGGCCCGGCGGGATCTCCGCCGGCAGTTTGCCGGGCTTCATGCCGACGGCCTGAACGTCGGAGCGGTCGCCGGGCCGCAGGAGCAACCGGTGGTCGTTGTGCGCCGCCATGCGGCCGCTGAGCAGGGAGCGTTCGGAGGTGCCGATGAAGTGGATGCCCGCACCTGCGCCCTCGCGGACCAGGCGGACCATGTCCTGGTACATGTGGCTGTACTCGTGCTCGTCGAGCATGGCCGACAGGGCGTCCCAGCCGTCGACCAGCAGCAGGATGTGCGCCGGGCGTTCGGCCTTCGGAAGCACCTTCCGGAGCTCGTCGATACCCGTGGCGCTGTGCCGCTGCGCCAGCTCCTGGCGGCTGACGAGTTCCTGGTTGAGGCGGCGCAGCAGCCGTTCCAGCCGCTCGGTGTCGTGGCGGGGGACGACGGCGCCGCAGTGCGGGAGCGTGGTGAGTGCGGCCAGGCCGCCGCCGGCCGCGTCGATGCCGTAGAAGTGCACGTCGGCGGTGCTCTGGTGGCGGGCGGCGGAACCGGCCAGGGTGCGCAGCACCTGGGTGCGGCCGGAGCGGGGCGCACCGATGACGTACAGGTGGCCGAAGCTGCTGAGGTCGGCGGCGGCCACGTGGCGCCGCTGCAGCTGCGGCACGTCCTCCAGGGCGTAGGGGATCAGCAGGCGTCCCTCGCGGACGGGATTCATCGCGTCGAGGTCGTCGAGCAGGACCCGGCGCTCCAGCGCGGGCAGCCAGGGGCTGGGCTGCGGGGTGTAGTCCTCCAGCTGGTCCACGGCCGTGCGGATCTCCTCCACCAGGACCTGGAGGTCGGTGGGGGCGGGCGCCTGGGCGCTCTGGGTGAGGACGACCTCGGACGCCGGCGGGGCCGCGGCCCGCCCGAGTGCGTCCCAGGACAGCTCCGACGCCACGACGGGCTTGCGCGCGCCGCTCTCGGCCTCGGTCTCCGCCTCGCTCTTTGGCCGCGGCCGCTCGGCGCCAACCCAGGCCGTCTGGAACGGCTCGGCGGACTTCGGCCCGCGCCGCACCAGGGCACGGCCGGGGGTGGTGGCGGAGATGTCGACGGCGTCGTTGACGTCGATGACGTCCTGGCTCTCGGACTGGTCGGTGACGCGCAGCGCGATCCGGAGGTTGGTGTTGGCGCGGATGTCCGCGGTCACCACACCGGCGGGACGCTGGGTGGCCAGGACCAGGTGGATGCCGAGCGACCGTCCGCGCTGGGCGATGCTGATGAGTCCGGGCACGAAGTCGGGGACCTCGCGCACCAGTGTGGCGAACTCGTCGATCACCAGCAGGAGCCGCGGAAGCGGCGCGAGCGTGGGGTCGGCGGCGCGCTTGGCCTGGTACTCGGGGAGGTCCTTGGCGTTGGCGGCAGCGAGGACGTGCTCTCGCCGCATCAGCTCGGCGCCCAGCGACTCCAGGGCGCGTTCGACGAGGTGCGCGTCGAGGTCGGTGACCATGCCGAGGGTGTGCGGCAACTGCGCGCACTCCTTGAAGGCGCTGCCGCCCTTGTAGTCGACGAGGACGAAGGTCAGCTCGTCGGGCCGGTTGGCGGCGGCGAGGGAGGCGACGAAGGTCTGCAGCAGCTCGGACTTTCCGGAGCCGGTGGTGCCGGCGACCAGTCCGTGCGGGCCGTCCTGCACGAGGTCGAGGGAGAACGGGCCCTCGAAGCCGCTGCCGAGCACGAAGGAGGTGGCGGAGGGCCGGGAGCGCCAGCCCGCCAGGATCTTCTCGGCGCTGGGCGGTTCCTGGTTCAGCAGGTCCAGCAGCTTCACCCGCTGTGGGAGCCCCGCGTCGTGCTCGGGGCTGACGTCGCGGACCGGCGCCACGGCGCGGGCGACCTGCTCGCACCACTCGGGCGTGACGTGGTCGGCGCGGACCCCCGGGACGTCGGGCGTGCCGGGGCGCTTGACGGTGAGCCGGCCGGCCTCGGCGAGCACCACACCGGTGCTCTCCTCGGGCAGCAGCCGCTCCTGGTCGTCGAGGCACAGGCTGAATACGCGTACGGCCGGGCCCTCGGTGAGGACCTGGACCATGCCGGGCACGTCGCGCAGCCGCCGGGCACCGTCGGCGATCACCAGGACGTCGGGGCCGACGGGGGCGGCGTTGCGGTCGGAGCGCGTGGCCCGCTTGCGCACCTGGATCTGCGCGACCAGTTCCGACACGCGGGCCGCGGTCGACTCGGGGTCGTTGCCGATCAGGACGAGCGGGCCGCCTGGCGCGGCGGGCCGCACGTGCGGGAGCCAGCGCACCCAGGCCCAGTCGCCGGCGCGGCTGGAATCGGTGAGCAGCACGATCCGCAGGTCGCGGGGAGTGTGCAGCACCGCCGCCTGCACGGCCATCCAGCGGGCGAGCGGCTGCACCTCGGCGGCGGGGCCGGCCACGCCCACCACGCCGTGGCCACTGAGGTCCATGCCGATAGGGGCGTCGGGGATGTTCCAGCGGATGGTGCGGTGGTTCTCGTCCCGGGCGGGGTCCTCGAGTTCGCGCAGCGAGGGCTGGTCGGCGGTGCCCAGCCGCAGCACGAGGTGGTCGGGGTCGTGGCGGCGCCGCTCCCAGAGCCGACTGCCCGGCCCGGTGGCCATCAGGGCGACGGCGGCGGGGTCGGGGCCGGTGACATGGCGTACCCGGCGCTCGCGGGCGACGGCCTCGCGGACGCCGTCCTCGACCACGATCCGGCGCCGGTTGTACTGCCGGTCCGCCTCCTCGTACTCCTTGCGGGCGGTGCGCCGGCCGGTGACCCAGTTGGAGACCATCATCATCGGGCCGAGCAGGATGAAGGCGAGGAAGTAGTACGACTTGAAGATGGCGACCATGAAGAAGCCCATGATCACCGGGGCGATCATCATGGCCGCGGGGAAGGGCCGCTTGGCGGGGGCCGAGGGCGGCGAGGGCAGCCGCACCCGCTCGCCGTCCAGGTGCGGGGCGATGCGCGGCGGGCGGTTGTAGTCGATGCCGAAGCCGTCCGCGGACTCGGTGACGGCGGCGTCCGCCTCGACCGGCGCGCTCATCCTCAGCAGGACGGAGCCGACGGTCAGGTCCTCGCCGGGCGGCCACGGCACCGGCTGACCCTGGGCGGCGGTGCGCTCGGTGGTGACCTTGTGCGGACGGGTGCGGCGCAGGGCGGTGACCGCGTCGTCCGGCGGGGGCGCGGCAACCCGGCCGCGCACCTCGTCACCGGGCGCGGTGCTGGTGCGGTGCCAGTGGGCGGAGCCCTCGGCGCCGACCGTCACCCACAGGCCGCCCTCGGGGACGCCGTCGCCCTCGAGACGGATCGCGCAGAGCGGTCCGGAGCCGACCTCGTGGCTGCCGAACCCGAGCCGCCAGGTGCGCCCGGCCTGCGGTCCGGAGACCACGTGGACCTCGGCGAGCACCGGTCCGGCGTCGGTCCCGGCGCCGACGCGTACCCGGTCGGGGTCCTTGCCGGGGGCACCCAGGCCCAGGACGCCGCCTTCGCGCAGTCCCGCCGCATCGACGGGCGCGTCGGGGTCGAGCCGGCGGCCGTCGAGGTAGAGGTCGCGGCTTCGCGCCCCGTCCACGGCCTCCGAGAGGTCCGCGACGGTGGTGCGCGGTGGCAGCCCTACGAGGTGGTCGCGGCGCGCACCGTCCGCGCCGTCGACGGTGGTGATGGTGAGGTTCACGGTCTTCCCAGTTCGGGCGTCACGAGGACGAGGAGCGTGCGGTGGCGGCGGAGACGCCCGCCGGTCCGAATGCGGTCGGCTCGGCGAGGTCGCCGTCCTCGTCGCCGTGTTCGGTGGCGGCGGGGGCGGTCTGGGGGCGGGGGGCGGCCGGGGCGGGCTCGGGGCGAGGGGCGGTCGCGGAGACGGCCATGGCGGTGGGCGGGAGTCCGGTCTCGACGAGGTCGTCGTCGGCTGACACGGTGCCGAGCACCTTCGGCGGGTTCGGACCGGAGCCACCGTCGTCCCCGGGGACGGGCGGCAGGGTGCGTACCAGCCGGGCGACGGCGCGGGCCAGGGGCAGCGCGTCGACGGTGAGGGCGGGCGGGCCGCCGTGCAGGCGCAGGTGGCCGTCCCGGTCCGCTTCCAGGATCAGGGTGCTGTGGTGGGCCACGCCCAGGGTGAGCAGGCGCACGCGGGCCGGCCGGTTGCGCTCCGGTGCCTCGGCGCTCACGGCGTAGCCGGCGTCGAGCCGCTCGAAGACGTCGGTGGGGCCGTCGTGCCGGGGGTGCACCCCGGCGCCGACCACGACGCGACCGGCCGGGAGGCGGGCGTCGAGCTGGGCCGCGAGGGCCTGCAGGACCGCGCGGGCGGTGCGCCGCTCGCCGGTGACGGAGACCGCCGGGGGAACGGCCGTCAGGTCGAGGAGCACCGCGTCCGTACCGGCCCTGCCGAGGCAGACGAGCACGGGGGCCTCGCCGCCGTGCCCGGTCTCCGGCGCGGTGCCGAGGTCGGCGCGGCCGATCCACCACAGGCGCGGCTCGGCCGCGTCACGGGCCCAGGGTTCGGGCAGCGCGCCCTCACCGTGGCCGTGGGCGACGTACACGCCGACGACGTCGGTGCCCAGCAGCGTCGCGTACGGCCGGGCGCCGGGCCGTTCGGCGGCGGCGCGGCGCAGCGCGGTCGCGGCGTCCGTCCACCCGGCGTCGTCACGCAGCAGACGCGCGAGCACACGCAGGCCGCTGCGGTGCCGCAGCTGCGTGCGGACGGGCGTGGCGAAGGCGCGTGCGGCCGTCGTCAGTTCGCGCACGACGCGGCGGCGCAGTGCGCCCCAGCCCCCCTTGCGGCGGACGAGCCAGTGCGCCACCACGACGAGGAGGATCAGCAGACCGATGAGCGCGATGAGCCGGGTCCAGCCGGCGGGGACGTTCACGCGGCCACTCCGTCCACGCCGCGGCGGGCGAGTTCGGCCCTCAGGGCCCGCACTCCGTGGTGGGTCCGGGACTTGACCGTGCCCCGCGGTACGCCCATCTCGGCGGCGGCGTCGGCCCCGGTCTGGTCCATCACGTGCACCCGGACCACGGCCTCGCGGTGCGCGGGCGGCAGGGCGCTCAGCGCGGCCAGGAGCACGGAACGGTCCTCGACGAGACCGGCGTGGTCGCCGGCGTGGTCGAGCGCGGTGCCCGCGAAGTCCGCGGCGGTGATGCCGACGGGCACGGAGCGGTCGCGACGGCGGTGGTCGACGACGAGGTTGCGGGCGACCCGGAAGAGCCACATGCGGACCGGACGCTCGTGCACGTCCAACCGCCCGGCGCGCTGCAGGGCACGCAGCAGGGTCTCCTGCAGCACGTCCTCCGCGGCATGCACGTCGCGGCCCATAAGGCCGGTGACGAACCTCCGGAGACTGTCCCGCTCGGCGATGATCAGGCTGGCGACAGCACTGTGTTCGTCGGCGCCGCCGGTGTCGTGGTCCGCGAGGATGTCCGCCTCGCCCTCACGACAGTCGGACTCGTTCACACACATGGCGTAAAGATTAAGCTGCTGAACGAGATGCTCTGACCACAGTGTTGGCGCATATTCGATCATTCACTGTCACACTTGGTGAAATCTTAAACTATTGTTCACCTTGCCGAAATCGAAGGGCGGACGCGCGCCCTACGCTTCCGCGCAGATTCCCGAGCCGACAGGAGACCACGTGCCTCCCCATCCCGATCCACGGGACCCCGAGGTTCTCGACGGGGCCACGCCCCGTTTCGCGGACACCTTCGCCCGACGCCCCTCGCTGCCGCACCGGCGGCTGCTGCCGGACAGGCGGGCGTGGAGCGTACTGGCGACCACGTCGGCCGTCATCGGCTGCGCGGTACTGGTCGTGCCCTTGATGGCGCGAATTGACGTGCTGCCCGACGGGGGCGGCAAGGGCGACCCGGTGGCGGCCGTCGAGCCCAGCGCTTCGCAGAGCGGCATCCTGCCGGCGTCGCCCGGCACGAACGGAACCAAGGGCTCCCCCGCCGGGGGCGGCAACGTCCCGCCGGCCTCCGGGTCCCAGGGAGGCACGAACGGCGGCGGCGCGGCGGGCGGGACCGGCAGCACCGGCGGCGGCCTTCCGGCAGTGGGCGGTGAACCCGGCAGCACCGGAGGCGGCGGAAGCACCGGAAGCGGAAGCAGCGGCGGTTCGGCCACCGGCGGCGGTTCGGCCTCCAGCGGTTCCGGCGGTTCGTCGGGCTCCACATCGGGTTCGTCGGCCGGCCAGCCCACGCCCAGCAAGGCGCAGCAGCCCGCCACCGTGCCCGGCGTGCGGATCCGCAGTTCGCAGAGCGGCCGCTGCATCGCGGTCAGCGGCGCGAAGAACAGCACCGGCCGCGACGGCGCCCGGCTGCAGATCCAGGACTGCGACGGCGGCGCCTGGCAGAAGTGGGACTTCCGCTCCGACGGGACCATACGCGCCTTCGGCATGTGCATGGACCTGGCCGCCGCCTCGTTCACGGACGGTGCGGTCATCCAACTGGCCCGCTGCAACGGCGGCTGGGCCCAGCAGTTCAGGCTCAACACGTCGAACGACCTGACGAACAAGAACAAGTGCGTCGACGTGGTCGACAAGGGCACGGCCGCCGGCACCCCGCTCCAACTGTGGACGTGCTACGGGACGAAGAACCAGAAGTGGTACAAGTCCTGACAAACCGCACATGAAAAACCACACACGAATGCCGTCCCCGCCCCTCCTCGGGGCGGGGACGGCATTCGTGTCACGCCGGACGGCGGCGGGGGTCGTCGGTCGGCCCGGCCGTCAGCCCCGGCCGTCCGCCAGCACCACCGAGCGCGTCAGGTGGCGGGGCGCGTCCGGGTCGAGGCCGCGTGCCGCACCGAGCGCGGCGGCCAGCCGCTGGACGACGACCAGATCGGCCAGCGGGTCGCGCCCCGGGGCCACCAGGCGTCCGCCGGTGCGGGCGATCTCCCCCGCCAGCCCCGCCGGGAGGTCCGCGGGGTCGCCGAACCACCAGGCCACCCGGCCGGGCCCGGTGACGCTGATCGGGCCGTGCCGGTACTCCATGACCGGGTACGCCTCCGTCCAGGCGCCGGCCGCCTCCCGCATCTTGAGCGCCGCCTCCTGCGCGATGCCGTAGGCCCAGCCGCGGCCGAGGAAGGTGAACTGCTCGGTCTCCAGCAGCCCGTCGGGCAGCGGCGCGGCGAGCGCCGCCTCCGCCTGGGCGGGCAGTCCGGTCAGGTCCTCCCCCAGCAGGGCGCGCAGCAGGACGAGTTCGGTGGTGGCGAAGCGCGTCTGGACGACCGAGGTCTCGTCGGCGAAGTCCAGCACCACCGCCGCGTCGGCCAGTTCCATGACCGGGGTGGCGGGATCGGCGGTGACCGCCACCGTGGGGGTGGTGCCGCGCAGCCGGGTCAGCACCTCCAGCACCTCGGTCGTCGTGCCGGACCGGGTGAGGGCGACGACCCGGTCGTACGCCCGGCCGGCCGGCATCTCCGAAGCGGCGAAAGCGTCCGTCTCACCCTGCCCCGCGGTCTCGCGGAGCACGGCATAGGCGTGCGCCACGAACCACGAGGTGCCGCAGCCCACCACCGCCACCCGTTCACCGGCCCGGGGCATCGCAGCGCGCCACGCCGCCGTCTCCGCGTCGTCCGCGAGCGCGACGGCGCGGCGCCAGCACTCCGGCTGGGTCCGTATCTCGGTCTCGGTCCTGCTCTCGCTCATCGATGGACTCCGTCCCTGTCCGGCGGCCCTTGACACCGAGCACGCCCGGTCGAGCATCATGTGTGAAGTTGCTCGACTCTAGCAATTTTCCTGCAGAAAATTGCATGCTGCTTCATGCGGTGGCAGGACGGCGGAAGGGGGAGACGGCCGGTGCGACGGCAGGCCAGGTCAGGCGCGGACGACCTCCACGCCGGCCGCCGCGAAGGGCTCGGTGAGCGCGGGCGGAGCGGTCCCGTCCGTCACCAGGACGTCGACCTCCTCCACCGGGCAGATCCGCGCGAAGGCACGCTTGCCCAGCTTGGAGGCGTCGGCGACGACCACGACCCGCTCGGCGCGCCGGGCGAGCGCACGGTTGATGCTCGCCTCGCCCTCGTGCCGGGCCGCCGCGCCATGGGTGACGTCGATGGCGTCCACGCCGAGGAAGACCAGGTCGAGGGTGAGCTGCGCAAGGAGTTCCGCGGCCAGCGGCCCGATCAGCTCGTACGAGGCCGGCCGGGCGACACCGCCGGTCACCACCAGCTTCACGTGCCGCCGGACGGCCAGTTCACCGGCGATGTTCAGCGCGTTGGTGACGACGGTCAGAGCGGTCTCGGTGCCGCTGTCGGCGAGGTCGGCGCGCGCGGCGAGGGCGCGGGCGACCTCGGTGGTCGTGGTGCCGCCGTTGAGCCCGACCACCGTGCCCGGCTTCACCAGGGCCGCCGCCGCCCGGGCGATGCGCTCCTTCTCCGGGGCGTTGCGGGCGGCCTTGTAACGCAGCGGCAGGTCATAGGCGATCGCGTTGATCACCGCGCCGCCGTGGGTGCGGGTGACCATGTTCTGCCGGGCCAGTTCGTCCAGGTCGCGCCGGATCGTCGCGGCGGACACCGCCAGTTCGGCCGCTGCGGCCTCGACCTCGACGCTCCCGTCGCGGGTCAGCATCTCCAGCAGCGCGCTCCATCGGGCCTGTGGTCCCGCCATCTCCTCGCCCCCTGTCGGTGGGTGTGCCGGCCCGGTGCCGCGCCCACGCGCGGCAGCGCACATTTCTGCGCTTTTTCCGGACCGAACCATCATGTTCACTCAACATCATTCCATCGAGAGGTCGCCGCGTCATGCCGCTGGTCCCCACCGCCGAACTCGTCCGCGCGGCGCACGCCGACCGACGCGGGATCGGCGCCTTCAACGTCATCACCCTGGAGCACGCCGAGGCGGTCGTCGCCGGCGCGGAGGCCGCCGGACGCCCCGCGGTGTGCCAGATCAGCGAGAACGCGGTCCGTTTCCACGGTGGTTCCCTCGCCCCGATCGCCCGCGCGACCGCCTCGGTGGCCGAGTCGGCCGCGGTCCCCGTGGGCCTCCACCTCGACCACGTCACCGACGAGGCCCTGCTGCGCCGTGCCGCGGACTGCGGCTTCGGCTCCGTGATGTACGACGCGTCCGCCCTCCCCCACGACCGCAACGTCGCCGCCACGCGCGCCGCGGCGGACTGGGCGCACGACCACGGTCTGTGGCTGGAGGCCGAACTCGGCGAGATAGGCGGCAAGGACGGCGTGCACGCCCCGGGGGCCCGCACCGACCCCGACGAGGCCGCCGCCTTCGTGGCCGCCACCGGGATCGACGCCCTCGCGGTCGCCGTCGGCAGCTCGCACGCCATGACGACCCGCACGGCACGGCTCGACCACGACCTGATCTCCCGTCTCCGGGGTGCGGTGCCCGTCCCGCTGGTCCTGCACGGCTCCACCGGCGTCCCCGACGACGAACTGCGCCGTGCCGTCGCCGCGGGCATGGTCAAGATCAACATCGGTACGGCACTCAACATCGCCTTCACCGGCGCGGTGCGCGGCTTCCTTTCGGCCGACTCCGCCACCGTCGACCCGCGCCGCTACCTCTCCTCCGCGCGCACGCAGATGGCCGCGGCCGTCGAGAGCGCCCTGCGGGTCCTCGGCTGACGCCGGAGGCCGGACGCCGGACGGCGGACGGGTCAGCGCCGGCCCGCCGCCTGGAGTTGCCGGAGCGTCCAGCCGCGCCCCCGCACGTCCAGCGGGCGCGTGGCGGCGGTGAACAACTCCGCGGCGCGCCGGTAGGAGAGCCGCCCGCGGCCGGTGCGGAACAGCGGCCCGTCGACCCGCCCGAGGGCGAGCAGCGGCAGCAGCCGGGCCGATCCGTCCCCCCAGCGCAGCGGCATCCCGGTGCGCTCGCGGGTGCGGCGGCCCGGCAGGTCGAGGTCGTCGACGTCCAGCGCGAGCAGCCGTTCGATGGTGGCCCCGGTCTCGTGGAGCAGATGCCAGAACGCCTGCTCCCGCAGCGGTGCGGACAGCCCGAGCACCTCGCGCACCTGGTCGGCGCCGAGTCCGGCCCCGGCTCGGCGTGCCTTCGGCACGGGCAGCGCCCGCAGGTCCTCCGTGGGGTCGCCCGACAGCCAGCCCTGCGCACTCCACCACGTCACGGCGCTGCAGAGGACCGACAGTTCACGGTTGGCGGTGCGGGCACCGACGGCCGCGGACCGTGCTGCGAAGGCCTCGCGTAGCCGCCCCGCGGTGCCCGGTGCGTCGAGCAGGGCCAGCGGGACCGCCGGGGGCTCTGCGTTGCGGCGTCCTCCGCCGACGGGCAGGGGGCGGTCGACGAGCCCCCAGGCCCAGGTGGCCAGCGCGATCCGGTAGACCCGCCGCGAGCCTGCGCCCAGCCCGGAAGCGGCGAGGAAGCGGTCGACAGCAACGGCGTACTCCACCGGCTGGGTCATGCGACGCCCCTCCCCTGTCGATCCCGAGATCGACCGCAGTAAATCACTCTGTGGTGCGAACCGGAGCCATCCTAAGTTGATTCGACCCGACTCAATAATTTCTTTCACGGGCCTGGCGTGTCGTCGCGCGCCCCCTGCACGCTGCGCCCATGGCATTCGATCTCCGCCCCGCGGTCCTGCGCGAACGCGACTTCCGGCGCTTCTTCATCGGCTACACCACCTCGCTGTTCGGATCGTCGATGGCGTCGGTCGCGCTGGCCTTCGCGGTCCTGGAGACCGGCGGCGGGGGCACCGAGCTCGGCCTGGTCCTCGCGGCGCGGATCCTGCCGCTGGTGCTGGTCCTGCTCGCCGGCGGCGTCCTCACCGACCGGTGGGGCAGCCGGCAGGTGATGCTCGCCGCGGACGTCACCCGCTGCCTCACCCAGACCGGCCTCGCCCTGGCCCTCCTCGGCGGTGATCCGCACATGGCCACGCTGATCGCGCTGGTCGTCGTCTGGGGCGCGGCCGAGGCCCTGTTCACCCCGGCCCTCGACGCGCTCGTCCCCCGCATCGTGCCGGGTGACGCGCTCTCCGACGGCAACGCGCTGCTCGGCGTGGCCCGATCGGCGGCCTCGATCGCGGGCCCGGCGATCGCGGGCGTCCTGACGGCGGCCGCGGGCTCCTCCGCGGTCCTCGCCGTGGACGCCGTGAGCTACGGGGCGAGCGTCGTCGCCCTGCTCCTGCTGCCGCGGACCGTCCGGGCCGCGGGGCCGGCCTCGTCCTTCGTCGCGGAGCTGCGCGAGGGCTGGACGGAGTTCCGCTCCCGGACCTGGCTGTGGGTCACCTCGGTCCACGTCTGCCTGTTCAACCTCTTCGTGTGGGCGCCGTTCCTCGTCCTCGGGCCGCTGGTCGCCCAGCGGGACCTCGGCGGGCCGAGCTCCTGGGGCCTGGTCATGGCCCTTTACGGGGCGGGAGCGGTGGCGGGCGGCGTGGCGATGCTGGGGCGCCGGCCCCGCCGCCCGCTGTCCGTGGGCACGGCCGCCACCCTGGGCTGGGCCATGCCGTCGGCCGCCCTCGCCACCGGGCTGCCGCTGCCGTGGATCTGCGCCGCCGCGCTGGCGGCCGGAGTCGGCTCGGCCGTGTGCGGCACCCTCTACGCCACGGCCACGCAGTCCCAGGTGCCCCCCGGTGCGCTCGCCCGGGTCAGCGCCTACGGCACCTTCGGCGCCTTCGCGCTCGGGCCGGTGGGCCTCGCGGCGGCCGGTCCGGTGTCCGTCCTGTTCGGCGTCGCGGGGGTGCTGGGCTTCGGCGCGGTCTGGCAACTCGCGGCCGTGGCCCTGGTCCTGACGCTTCCCGCCGTACGGGCGGCCCTCCCGCGGCCCGGGTCGACGGCCCCGGCCCCCGGCGGGGAACAGGGCGTGGGCAGCCCCTCCGCCTCGTCCTGAGCCCTGCGGGGCCGTCAGGCGACGTCGTGGGTCATGTGCGTCACGGCCGAGGTCGGGGTCACGTTCTGCCGGTGAACAGCGGCGTCCCGGCGCCCGGCAGGACGGGAGCGAGGTCGTCACCGCGGAGCGACGCCGTCGCCTCCGCCCGCTCACGCGCGGCGGCGAGGCGGCGCCGTGACGAAGCCGTCGGGGGAGACCGCGAGCTCCCGGGCTGCCGGATCCGAAACGGGTTGCCGTCGACCTGCGGGAACCGTTAGCGTCCCCCGGCCGACCGGGTGTCACCGGCCGGCTTCGTCGACGAGGAGGTGTGCGGCACATGTGCAGGAGTGCCCGGCAGTCGATCCCGCGTTCCCTTTCCCACCTCCTGACGGCGGAGACACCTTGTCGATGCGCATCACCCCACTGACCGACCCCGCTCACGGCCCGTCCGGCTCCCGGCTGGCGTGGCTGGCGAGCGACGCGGACGCGATTCCTCTCGGATCGGCGTTCCTGCGCCTGTTCAGCGGTCCCGGGCAGGAACACCTCACCGAACTGAAGCTCCACGTCCATCCGGTGGAGCGGCGCCGCGGCGTCGGCTCGCGGCTGCTCGCCGCGGCCGTGGCGGCTGCCCGGGCGGACGGCCGGCGTTGCGTCATCGCCCAGGCCGAGGCCGGTTCGCCCGGCGACCGTTTCCTCCCGGCACGGGGTTTCCGCAAGGCCCTCACGCTGACGTTCGCCAGGCTCCCGATGGCCGACGTGGACATCAGTGCCCTCGGTGACATCGTCGAGCGTCCACACCCCGGATACCGGCTGGCGTCGTGGCACGGGACCGTGCCCGATGACCTCGCCACGACGTTCGCCGCGTCACGCCGGGCCATGGACGACATGCCGATGGACGACGTCGCCTACGGCACGGTGACCTGGGACGTGGACCGGGTCCGTGCTGCCGCCCAAGCCGTCGAGGCGCGAGGGGAGTTGCTGCACACCGTCGTGGCCGTCGACGATGCGGACGGCTCCATCGCCGGGTTCACCGAGCTGGTCGTCCCGGGCCACGGCAAGGGCGACGGCCAGCACTACGGCACCGCAGTCCTGCCCGGGCACCGGGGACACGGCCTGGGGCGGTGGATGAAGGCCGAGTCGATCCGGCAGGCGCGCCAGCGCCACCCCGGACTCGACGGTCTGCTGACCGATACCGCCGACGGCAACCGGCCCATGCGGAACATCAACGACGCGCTGGGCTACCGACCCACGCACCAGGCGATCGAGTACCAGCTCGACCTGTAGGACGCCGGGACGGGGCGCGGGCTCCTCCCCCGCCCCGTCTCAGACGAACTGCAGCAGGCAGCCCGCCGTGAAGACCGCGACGAGCAGGAGCGCGGCGAAAGCCGTCGTCAGCGCGACGCATGCCGCCTGGTCGCCGCCTTCGCCGTCCCGCCGGGGGCGGTCCAGGGGCAGGGCGGCCCAGCAGGCACCGGCGCCGGGGCGGACCGTCAGGCCGTGGTCCGACGCGAGGGCGGCGACGATCGGCAGCTCTGCGGGCGAGGTGCCGTGCGTGACGGCGTTGGTGACCAGCTCGGAGACGACCACGAGGGCGTCGTCCGCGGCCTCCTCCGGCACCTCCGGCAGGTCAAGGGAGCTGCGCACCTGACGCCGAAGAGTGCCGGGCTCGCGCTGGTCGTGCCGGACGGGGAGGCACAGGACGGCGTCGTGCACCCGCCCGTGGCGCAGCCGCCACGGGCAGGACGCCACGGGCAGGACGTCCAGGAGTCGTTCCAGGCCGTACCCGGCCCGACGGCCGGTCGGCACGCCACGACCGGCGTCCTCCGCGGCGGAAGGCCCTGCCTCCCACCACGGCGGAGGCCGCCGCACGTCAGCGGCCCGCGCTCTGGCCGCCGTCGACCGGCAGCACCACACCCGTCACGAAGGGCGCCCTCTCCAGGTACAGGACGGCCTCGACGATGTCGTCGATCTCGCCCATGCGCCCCACCGGGTGCAGGCCCGCCAGCATCTCGTGGGTCTCCACCGGGTGCATCGGGGTCTTGATCGTGCCCAGCGCCACCGCGTTCGCCCGGATGCCCTGCGCCGCGTACTCGGTCGCCAGTGCCTTCGTGGCCGACTGCAGGCCGCCCTTGGTCAGGGACGCCAGCACCGACGTCACCTTCGCGTCCGGCTGGTCCCCGAGGCTGCTGGAGATCTGGACGACGTGTCCCCCGCCCTGCTGCAGCATCCGCTCCACCGCCAGTTGCGTGACGCGGAAGAAGCCGTCCAGGTTCACCGCCATCACGGCCCGGTAGTCCTCTTCGGTGTACTCCGTGAACGGCTTCGCCACGAAGATCCCCGCGTTGTTGACCAGCGTGTCCACCCGGCCGAACCGCTCCACCGCCGTCGCGATCACCCGCTCCGCCGTGCCCCGGTCCGCGATGTCCCCGCGCACCGCCACCACCCCCGGGTCCGCCGACTCGCCGATGTTCCGCGACGTGGCCACCACCGCGTACCCCAGCTTGCGGTACGCCTCGACCAGACCGGCACCGATGCCCTGCGACGCACCGGTGACGACCGCGACCTTCTGACCCTCAACGCTCATGACCTGCTCCCGATGGATGGAGGGACCGCGCCGGCGAGATAGCCGACCGGTCACCTATAACCGTGAGAACCGAGCGACAATTCCGGCATATCGCCGAAAATCTATCGCTTGTAGGGATCTCCGTCGGGGAGCCAGACGTCGGGACCGTGGATGCCGAGGTCGCCCACACCCTCGGCCAGGGCGTCCACCACGGCCAGCACCGAGTCGCGGACCTCGTCGGCGCGCCACACCAGCGACCAGGTCCAGTAGACCTCGGGCGCGATCACCGGCCGCTTGACCAGGTCCGGAGGGAGCGGGGTGGTCTGACCCTTGGGCGAGTTGACGACCGGTCCGCGGCAGCGGCGGACGTGGTCGAAGAACCCGCTGCCGGTGATACCGCCGTCGGAGATACGGATCGTGCGGGCTCCCGTGTCGGCGGCGAAGCGCTCCGCGTAGACGTTCCACGACTGCCAGGTGGTGGTGTCGTCGTCGAGGAGGACGACGGTGTCCTCGGCCCGGACGGCACTGGTGTCGTCGCCGGTGGAGACCGCGTAGAGCAGGTCCGCACCCAGGAGCCGGGACCGCAGGCCGCACCGTTCCAGGTCCGCCGTCTGCACCCAGCAGACCGCGAGGTCCAGGCCGCCCTCGGCCACCCGGGCGGCCTGGGTGTGGGAGGGGCCGATCCACGCGTCCACGTGCAGCCGGGCCACCGCGGACGCACGGGCCGCCAGGTCGGCGGGGAGCCAGTTGGTGTAGCCGAGCCGCACCGCCTCCGAGCCGGCCAGCTGCTTGGCGCGGCGCCCCACGTCGTCCGCGCGCTCCAGCAGCGCCCGGACGTGCGGGAGCAGCGCCGAGCCCGCGGGGGTGATCGACACCGAACGGCGGTCGCGGTCGAAGAGCCTGACCCCCAGGTCGCGTTCGAGCGCCTTGATCTGCTGGGACAGTGAGGGCCCGGCGATCAGGAGCCGTTCGGCCGCCCTCCCGAAGTTCAGCTCCTCGGCGACCGCGACGAAATACCGAAGTTGACGCAGCTCCACGCCGCCATGCTAGGGCCTGGCCTGCCGGATCTCCGCCACGGGGGGCGTGTGGGAGTCGCAGCCTCGCAGCAGGGAGGAAACCGGTCCTGGCGCGCGCGCCGCCGGCGCGCCCACGATGGGGGCCGGTCGGGATTCCCGGCCGGGGAAGCAGCGGGACCGACCGGTCGACGACACAATAGTCGATCGGTCGTATACTGCTGTCATGGGACGCACGAGTGATGCCAGGGAGAAGATCATCACTGCCGCGCAGACGCTCATCGAGCAGCGCGGCTACTCCGCCCTGGGGGTGGCCGAGATCTGCAAGGCGGCCGGGGTGCCCAAGGGCAGCTTCTACTACTTCTTCGAGTCCAAGGAAGCCCTCGCCCTGACCGTCATCGACGAGCACTGGGCGGCGCAGAGGCGCGAGTGGACCCGCATCCTGGGCGCCGACGAGGCACCCCTGGAGCGGCTGCGCCGGCTGTTCGAGGCGACCGAGGAGAGCCAGCACGCGGGCCAGCAGTCCTGCGGCACGGTCTCCGGATGCATGTTCGGCAACCTGACGCTGGAGATGAGCAACCAGACGGAGTCCATCCGCGGACGGCTGCAGGAGATCTTCGAGACACAGGTCGACATGATCGACGAGGTCGTCACCGAGGCCCGCGAGCGCGGCGATGTCACCGTCGCCGACACCCACGCAGCCGCGGCGTCGATCGTCGCCCAGCTCGAGGGGCAGGTGCTCTTCGCCAAGCTGTACAACGACACCGGGCGCCTCAGCCCGCTGTGGACGAACTGCCTCGCCATCCTGGGCGTGACCGGGCCTCAGAAGGCCGTCGCCACCGTGTGAAGGTTGCGCACCGCGGGCGCGGCGGCGCCCGCGGTGCGCAACCGTACGGCACCAGGGGCGGAGGTCAGCGTCCCGGCAGCCGCTCCGTGATCTCCTGGAGCACCCATTCGTTGCCGTCGGGGTCGCTGAACGACGCGAAGGAGCAGTAACTGCGCCGCTCCGCGTCGGGGCCGGACACACGTCCTTCCGTCCCGGCACGGTGGAAGATCCCTCCGGCGTCGTGGAACGGTCCGGCCACCTCGACTCCGCGCCCCACGAGTTCCTCGCGGGCGGCGACCACGTCCTCCACGATCAGGTGGAGGCCCTGGACCGAGCCGGGCCCCGCCGAGCTGACCGCGGTGCCGAAGATGACCGAGCAGGGCGAGCCGGGCGGGGTCACCTGGACCACGCGGAAGTCCTCGCCGGTGGTGAGGTCCGCGTCCAGCCGCCAGCCGAGGCCCACGTAGAAGTCCTTGGCCCGGTCGACGTCGGCGACGGGCACCACCACGACCTCGAGTTTCATGTCCACAGGGGTTGCTCCTTTCCCTTGCCCCGTCCGGCGTGCGGGGGCGCGCCGGACGTCCACGGTCCCGCGGGGATGATCCGTACCCGCGCGCCCCCACGCGCCGACGGCGCGGACCGGACGGCCACCGCGTTGGCGGTGCGACAGCGCTAGGCCGTGTCGTCAAAGTCCCGCCTGCCCAGCGGCGCCTGGCACGGCACCTCGCTGCGTTGTCGAATCGTCCGAGTAGCCCACTACGAGGACGACTCTCCGCCTTGCGATGCACCGCACCAGACGCCGCTGGGCCCGCCCTCCGGGCGGCCGGCGCTCCTTTGACGACACGGCCTAACGGGCGAGGAAGGGAAGCAGGGCGGCCGTGACGTCGGCGGGGGCTTCGAGGGCGACGAGGTGGGCCGCGGCAGGGAACTCGGCCAGGGTGGCGCCGGGGATCGTGGCGGCGTAGCGGCGGGCGATGTCCTGGAAGTCCGGCACGTCGAGGAGGCCGATGCCGATCAGGGTGGGCACGGAGAGGGCAGCGACGTCGCCGTCCGCGCGGCCCTGCGAGTGCGCGTCGACCGTGCCCTGGTGGGTCAGCGCCGTCCGCAGCGGCCCGCGCAGCCGGTCGGCCGCCCCGGCGGGGACCTCGTCCCATCCGCGGGCCGGGCCGCGGAGCCACATGTCCAGGTTGACGCGGACCGCGGCCTCGTGGTCGCCCGCCGCGAGCGCCTCGGTCTCGGCCTCGTCGTAGGCGATCATCTGCGGCGACCAGTCGTACCCCGGCCACGGCGGGGAGAAGACGGCCAGGGAGTGGACGCGCCCGGGGTGGGCGAGCGTGAAGTCGAGCGCCACGCGGCCGCCGAAGGACGCGCCGACCACGCGGGCGCGGTCGAGGCCGAAGTGGTCCAGGACGCGGCGCAGGTCGTCGTGTTCGCTGAACGGGCCGGCCGGTGGCGGGGACTGGCCGAAGCCGCGCATGTCGTAGCGGATGACGGTGTGGTGCTGCGCGAGGCCGGGCACGACCCCGTCCCACATCCGGTGGTCGGCGACGCCCGCGTGCACGAGGACGACGGGCGGGCCTTCCCCCGTCACCGTGCAGGCGAGACGTCCGAGTTCGTCGGCGAGTATGAGCATCCGCAGATGCTCGCACGGAACCGGACCGCGCCGCGCATCGCAGGCACCGGTGCCGGTACCCGTACCGGCCTCAGCGTGTCGTGTACGTCAGGTAGGCGAACTGGCCGACCCGCTCGACGTCCGTCAGCCGCAGCCGGGCCGAGGTCAGCCGCCTCGGCAGCAGCGGTGCGCCGGCGCCGAGGGTGACCGGGGCGACGCCCAGGATCAGGTCGTCCAGCAGCCCGTGATCGGCGAAGGCGCCGACCAGTTCACCGCCGCCCACCAGCCAGATGTTCCGGCCCCCGGCGGCGGCGGTCATGGCCTCGTGGACGGGGCGGACGTCGTCGCGCACGAAGGTGACGTCCGCCCCGGGGACGGCGGGCAGGTCCCGGTGGGTGAAGACCCAGGCCGGGGTGGTGCCGTAGTACTCGGTCCACTTCCCGGGCCGCTCCAGGAGCCGGTCGTGGTCCAGGATCCACTCGTACGTGGTCGCGCCCATCGCGAAGGCCCCGACGCCGGCGAAGAAGGCCCTGAAGCGCTCGAAGCCCTCCCCCTCGACCTCGAAGAGCCAGTCGAGGGAGCCGTCCGGTTCGGCGATGAAGCCGTCGAGGCTGGTCGCGGTGAAGTACTGGGTCCTCGTCACCCCCTCAGCTTCGCATCGGGGGGTGACCGACCGTCGGCACTACAGCAGTCCCTCCGCCACCGGGCCGAGGGACAGGACGGGCAGGAAGTTCAGCAGGGCGAGGATCAGGGCGGCGCCGGTGGCCAGGACGACGAAGTTGACCCCGTGCGGGCGCAGCGTACCGACCGTGACCACACCGGCCCGCTGGCGCGCGAGGCGTCCCGCCAGCGCGAGGACGAACACCACGGGGACGTAGCGGCCGATCAGCATGGCGACGACCATCAGCAGGTTGTGCAGGTCGGTGGCTCCGTTGAAGCCGGCCATCGCGCTGCCGTTGCTGGCCGCGTTGCTGGTGTACGCGTAGACGAGTTCGGTCAGGCCGTGCGGGCCGGGGTTGCCCATCGAGGAGCGCCCGCCGGGCAGGGCGACGGCGATGGCCGAGCACACCAGGATCGCGGTGGGCGCGACGAGCGCGTAGAGCACGACGTACCGCATCTCCCCGGTGCCGATCCGCTTGCGCAGGTACTCGGGGGTGCGGCCGACCATCAGGCCGCCGACGAAGACCGCGACGAGGACGGCCACGAGCAGTCCGTACAGGCCGCTCCCGGTGCCGCCGGGCGCGATCTCGCCGAGCATCATGCCCGCCAGCAGGACGCCGCCGCCGAGGCTGGAGAAGCTGTCGTAAGAGGAGTTGGCGGCGCCGTCCGCCGAGGCGGTGGCCGACACGCCGAACAGGGTGCTCGCCGGGACGCCGAACCGGGTCTCGGTGCCCTCGGTCTGGCCGCCCACCGCGGCGCTGACGGTGCCGGTGTGGGCGCTCTGGGCGAGGTTGGCGGCGGCCAGCAGCAGTCCGAAGAGGATGCCGACCACCGCGAGGAGGGTCCAGCTCTGCTTCAAGCTGCCGACGAGCCGGCCGTAGGTGCGGATCAGGGCGGTCGGGATGAGGAGCATGAGCACGATCTCGAGCGTGTTGCTCCAGGCCGAGGGGTTCTCCAGGGGGTGGGCGCTGTTGGCGTTGAAGACACCGCCGCCGTCGCCGGACATCAGCTTGATGGACTCCCAGGAGCCGACGGGGGCGGCGAGCTGGTCGCTCCCCGACAGGTGCTGCGGCACTCCGAGCGCGATCAGCAGGAGTCCGGAGACGACCGCGAGGGGCAGGAAGACGCGGAAGACGCTGCGGACGAGGTCGACCCAGAAGTTGCCGAGCCGGTCGGTGTCACGCCGGACCAGCCCGCGGACGAGGGCCAGCGCGACGCAGATGCCGACCGCGCCGGAGGCGAACGCCTGGGTGCCCAGGCCGGCCATGACGGCGAGGTGGCCGGTGGTGGACTCACCCGCGTAGTTCTGCCAGCTGGTGTTGGTGGTGAAGCTGACGGCGGTGTGCAGGGCGAGCCGCCACGGCATGCCGTCGCGGCCGAGCGACCACGGCAGCCGGTCCTGCAGGGTGAACAGGGCGAACAGGGCGGCGATGCTCACGGCCGAGAAGGCCAGCAGCGCGAACAGGTAGTGCCGCCAGTCCTGTTCCTTGTCCGGGTCGACACCGCACAGGCGGTAGAGGGTGCGTTCGGGTCTCAGGTGGCGACCGCCCTCGAGGGCGCGTGCCATGTAGTCGCCGAGGGGGACGTGGAGGCCCACCACGACGGCGATGACGAGGGAGGCCTGGATCCAGCCGTACATGTCTGCTCTCACGCTCCGCGCGTCGGGTGGGTGCGGTCCAGGGCTGCGTTGAGCTCGACGACGTTGACGGCGGGCTCGCCGAGCACGCCGAGGGCGCGGCCGGTGGTGTACTTCGCGATCAGGGCGCGCACGGTGTCCTCGCCGACCGCCCGCTCGCGGGCGACACGGGGTGCCTGGAGGCCCGCGTACGCGGGGCTGATGTCGGGGTCGAGGCCGCTGCCGCCGGCGGTCACCGCGTCGGCGGGGACCGCGGGGCGGGCCGGCGCGTCGCCGCGTACGGGGGTGACGACGGCGCGGGTGTAGTCGGCGCCGGGTTCCGCGCAGCGGACGGCCACGTGCTCGTAGGCCGTGAGGAACGGCCGCGCGGGACAAGGCTGGTTGAGGCTGACGACGCGGGTCACGCGGCCCGTGGTGCCGCCCTGACGGAAGACGCCGAGCACGGCGCCGACGCCGTCGGGGGTGCAGTAGGGGCGGGCGCCGTCGACGTGCTCGAGCTCACCGACCGCCTTGCTGCGCGAGCACACCTGGGTGAGCAGGCTGGGCTTGTCGGGGGTGTCGACGACGCTCTCGGCGCCCTGGTTGCCGGCGCCGGAGGCCGCGGTGTCGTAGCCGTCGCCCGCGTTGGAGGGGCGCGACTGGAAGTAGCCGGGCAGCGCGTTGCCCTGGGAGTCGGTGTAGGCCTTGCCGATGAGCGTGTCGGCTGACGAGGCGTCACGCAGGCCCGGCACCTGGGCGAGCAGCGTCATGCCGAGGGGGTAGGCCAGTCCGACGAGGAGGGTGAGCGCGAGCACCATGCGGAGGGCCGCGAGGTGGTGCGCGGCCCAGCGGGGCAGCGTGGAGGTGTCAGCCATGGTCAGATCCCTGGGATGAACTGGACGAGGGCGACGTCGATGAGCTTGATCGCGAGGAACGGCACGACCACCCCGCCGAGGCCGTACACCCACAGGTTGCGGGTGAGGAGCGCCGAGGCACTGCTGGGCCGGTAGCGGACGCCCCGCAGGGCGAGCGGGATCAGCGCGACGATGACGACGGCGTTGAAGACGACGGCCGACAGGATCGCCGAGGCGGGCGAGTGCAGCCGCATGATGTTCACCGCGTCGAGGGCCGGGTAGACCCCGCCGAACATCGCGGGGAGGATCGCGAAGTACTTGGCGATGTCGTTCGCGATCGAGAAGGCCGTCAGCGCGCCGCGGGTGATGAGGAGTTGCTTGCCGATCTCGACGATCTCCACGATCTTCGTGGGGTCGGAGTCGAGGTCGACCATGTTGCCGGCCTCCTTGGCGGCCGAGGTGCCGGTGTTCATGGCGACACCCACGTCCGCCTGCGCCAGTGCCGGTGCGTCGTTGGTGCCGTCGCCGGTCATGGCGACGAGGTGGCCGCCGGCCTGCTCGTGCTTGATCAGGGCGAGCTTGTCCTCGGGGGTCGCCTCGGCGAGGAAGTCGTCCACGCCCGCCTCCTGGGCGATGGCGCGGGCGGTCACCGGGTTGTCGCCGGTGATCATCACGGTGCGGATGCCCATCCGCCGCATCTCCTCGAAGCGTTCGCGCAGGCCGGGCTTGACGACGTCCTTGAGGTGGATGACGCCCAGGACGCGCGCGGGGCCGTTGCCGGCCGGGAGTTCGGCGACGGCGAGCGGTGTCCCGCCCGCGGCGGACACCTGCTCGACGTACACGTCCATGCCCGCCGGGACCGTGCCGCCCTCGTCGCGGACCCAGGCGGCGACCGCGGCGGCGGCGCCCTTGCGCAGCTTCCTTCCTTCGGGGAGGTCCACCCCGGACATGCGGGTGGTGGCGCTGAAGGCCACCCACCGGGCGTCGGGCAGGTCGATCTCGTCGGCCTTGTGGTGGGACAGCGCGTGGTGCTCGCGGGCGTGGGCGACGATGGATCGCCCCTCCGGGGTCCGGTCGGCGAGGCTCGACAGCAGCGCGGCCTGGGCGAACTGTTCGGGCTCGACGGCCCCGACCGGCAGGAAGGCGCTCGCCTGCCGGTTGCCGTAGGTGATGGTGCCGGTCTTGTCGAGCAGGAGCGTGTTCACGTCGCCGGCGGCCTCGACGGCGCGGCCGGAGGAGGCCAGGACGTTGCGCTGCACCAGGCGGTCCATTCCGGCGATGCCGATGGCCGACAGCAGGGCGCCGATCGTCGTCGGGATGAGGCAGACGAGCAGCGAGACCAGGACGATGCCGGTGACGCCGTCGGCGGTCATGGCGGCGCTGTCGGGGGCGGCGCCCATGAAGCCCTTGGAGAAGATCGCCATGGGCTGCAGGGTGACGACGGCGACCAGGAAGACGAAGGTCAGCATGACGAGCAGCAGGTTGAGGGCGAGCTCGTTCGGCGTCTTCTGCCGGTTGGCGCCCTCGACCAGGCCGATCATCCGGTCCAGGAAGCTGCGTCCGGACTCCTGGGTGATGCGCACGACGATACGGTCGGACAGCACCTTGGTGCCGCCGGTGACGGCCGATCGGTCGCCGCCCGCCTCGCGGATGACGGGTGCGGACTCGCCGGTGATGGCGGACTCGTCGACGCTGGCGACGCCTTCGACGACATCGCCGTCACCAGGGATCGTCTCCCCGGCCTCGACGACGATGGTGTCACCGCGGCGCAGCGCGATGGCGTGCACCACCTTCTCGCCGTCCTCCGTCAGCCGGCGGGCGGTGGTCAGCTTGCGCATGCGGCGCAAGGAGTCGGCCTGGGCCTTGCCGCGGCTCTCGGCGACGGCCTCGGCGAGGTTGCCGAAGACGACGGTCAGCCAGAGCCACACCGTGATCAGCCAGCCGAACAGGGTCGGATGGACGAGGGCCAGCCCGGTGGTCAGGGCCGCGCCGACCTCGGTGACGAACATGATCGGGTTGCGGACCAGCGTCACCGGGTTGAGCTTGCGCAGGGCGTCGGGAAGGGCGAGCCACAGCTGTCCGGGGTCGAGCAGTCCTGCGCCGACACGGCGCTTCCCGCCGGCCTCGGGGGGAAGGACGGGGCTTTCACGGTCCGGTCTGACGGGTGCGGGTGCGATGGTCATCGGATTCCCTCCGCGACGATCAGGCGGACGGCGTACTCCACACTCACCGGACTCTCTCTTCTGGTGGATCGGGACCCGTGGACCGGGCCTCTTGGAACGGAAATGGGCATGGCGCACCTCCGGGCAGGGGGACGCGGGGACATCACCTGCCCGGAGGGCGTTCGGACGGCGTCGGGGACGCCTGGTCGTGGGGCCCCGGGGCCCCGGGGCTCAGAGCCCGATGTCGCGGTTGCGGAAGTCGGCGAGCGACTCGCGGCGGACCAGCAGCCGGGCCCGGCCCTCGTGGACCGCGACGACCGGCGGACGGCCGACGAGGTTGTACGTGGACGCCATCGACAGGTGGTAGGCGCCCGCGACCGGCACCGCCAGCAGGTCCCCGGGCCGGACGTCGGCCGGCAGGGGCACCGCCGAGGCGAGGATGTCACCGGCCTCGCAGTGCCGGCCGACCACGGTCATCAGGGCCGGCTCCTCCGTGGAGTGACGGCCGATCAGCCGGGGGCTGTAGCGCACCCCGTACAGGGCGGGCCGGGGGTTGTCGCTCATGCCGCCGTCGACGGCCACGAAGGTCTGTCCGCCGGTGCGCTTGACCGACAGCACGTGGTACAGCGCGACACCGGCGGGACCCACGATCGCGCGGCCCGGCTCCACCGTCAGCCGCGGAACCGGCAGCCCGGCGGCCGCGCAGCCCTCGGCGAGCTCGGCGCGTATCCGCGCGGACAGCGTCGTCAGGTCCATCGCCGCCTCGCCCGGCCGGTAGGCGACCGCGTGCCCGCCGCCCAGGTCCAGCTCCGGCAGCGTGACGCCGTGCTGCCTGCGTACGGCGGCCAGCAGCCCGACCAGCCGGCGCACGGCCGCGAGGTACGGCTTGACGCTGCTGATCTGCGAGCCCAGGTGGCAGTGGAGGCCGACCAGTTCCAGCCGTGGCTGCTCCAGCACGCGCGCGATGGCGTGCTGCGCCGATCCGTCGGTCAGGGACAGCCCGAACTTCTGGTCGTCGGTGCCGGTGCGCACCGCGTTGTGGTGACCGGCGGCGATGCCCGGCACGATGCGGAGCAGCACCTTCTGCCGGTCCCCCGGCGGGACGTGGGCCGCCAGCCGGGCGATCTCGCCGGTGCTGTCGATCACGATCCGGCCCACGCCGAGGCGCAGCGCCGTGGCCAGGTCCTCCGGGCTCTTGGCGTTGCCATGGAGCAGGATGCGCTCCGGCGGGAAGCCGGTGACGACCGCGAGCTCGAGCTCCCCGGCCGAGCAGACGTCGAGGCCGAGGCCTTCCTCGTCCACCCAGTGGGCCATGGCACGGCACATGAAGGCCTTGGCGGCGTACAGCACGTCGCCGTCGGGGAAGGCCGCGCGGTAGGCGCGGCAGCGGTCGCGTACCTCGCCCTCGTCCAGGACGTAGGCAGGGGTGCCGAAGCGTTCGGCGATCTCCGTGAGGGCGACCCCGCCCACGGTGACCTCACCGTGGGGGGCGGAGGAGGCGGACGCGGGCCACACCGACAGGTCGGCGTCCGGGTACGCGGTCTCCAGGTGCTCGGTGACGAGAGTCATGACGGCGCTCCTTTCAGCCGATCCACAGGGCCAGGGCGTCGACCAGCGCGACCGCGCCGGTGACCCTGAGGACCCCGAGGGTCTGGGGGTCGAGCCGGCGACCGGTTTCCTCCGGTACGTCCGACACGGCGGGTGCGGCGAACTGCGGGTCCACGGTCAGTGCCGTGACGCCCAGCGGCCGGGCGAGCGACCGCAGCGCGGATTCCGACAGGGTGATCCACTGCTGGTCGGCGCCGAGCGTCTCGGTGAGGCGCTCGGTGGTGGTGAAGCCGACGGCCGTGCGGCCGCCCAGGGGCGTGCGGAACATGCGCGCGACGCATCCCACGGGTCCCGGCCGGACGGGGACGTACAACGTCTCCCGGTGTCGTCCGGCCGGGGACGGATCCGAAGGCTCGGGGTCGTCCCCGTACATGAGCTCTGTCATGGCTTCCTCCTGCTGCGGCACCTGCTGCGGTTCCTGGGGCGCCCCGGCCGGGGCCGGCGTTCCGGGACGCACCAGGGACGCTATGCCCGCCGTCCGGGGGGTGGGTGCGATCCCTGACGCGACGTTTACGGCGAGCGCGCGAACGTTAACGGCGCGGCTCTCGCGGGTGGCGCGGACGGCGTCAGGATCGCGACAAGGACCCCTGGTCCGCGCGTTTCCGGGCGTTTCATGGGAGGCATGAGTGAGGTCCGCGAAGAGTGCGTCGTCGTCGGCGTCAGCGGCTCCCCCGTGAGCGTGGTGGCGCTGCGCCGGGCCGCCGAGGAGGCCCGGCGGCGGGATTGCGTGCTGACCGTGGTCACCGCATGGGAGACGGCCTGGGACGGTGCCGGTGCGACGCAGAGCCGGTGGCCGCCACCCCCGCCGGACCCCGACCGGTGGCGACGGCTGGCCCGGCGCCGGCTCCTCATGGCCCTGGACGCCGCCTTCGACGGCGACCTGCCGCTGGACCCCCCGCTGCGTCCGGTCCTCGCGCTGGGCCGCCCGGGACCGGCGCTGGTGGAGGTGGCCGGCGAGGGCGCGGGGTTGCTGGTGGTCGGTGCCGGTCCCCACGGCCCGTGGCAGCGGCTCTTCGCGCCGTCCGTCGCCGCCCACTGCTTCACGTACGCCCGCTGCCCGGTCCTGGCCGTGCCGTCCGCGCCCGGAGTGCCGTCGGCCCGGGGTGGCGGAAGCGGGCGGCGGTTCGGCGCCAGGTGGCGGCGGCACGGTTTCGTCACTCCCTGAGCCCGGCCTCCTCCAGGTCCAGGGCCCGCTGGACATTGCGCCATGTGCCGTCGCCCACCAGGTTGGCTTCGTAAAGTCTGCGCAGTTCGCGGCTCTGCACGCCTATCAGGGCTCGCCGCAGCTCCCGGTGGGCTGCGGCGAGGCCGGACGGATCGGCGTACCGGTCCGAACCGGCAACGCCGTCCCTGGGCTCGAGTTCGGCCTCCAACTGCCGACGCAACGGCACGATCACGGACTCGGGTACGGCCTCGAGGTCGTCGAGCTGGTCCAGGTAGCTCAGACCGGCACGGGAGAGCGCATCCCGGGCCTGCGCCTCCTCGCGCGCGGTGTGTTCCGGTTCCAGCGCGATGCCGGAGCGGCGGACCACGGGGGCCAAGGTGAATCCCTGCACCACCAGGGTCAGCACCACCACACCCGTGGTGAGGCTCAGCAGCAGGGAGCGGTGCGGGAGCGGTGCGCCGCTCTGCGTGGCCAACGGGATGGAGAGTGCCGCGGCCAGCGGCATGACCCCACGGGTCCCCGCCCAGGACGTCACCAGGGGCACCCGCCACGAGACGGGACCGTCCTTGCGGCGGAACTGCATCACTGCGGAGAGCGGGAAGACCCACAGCAGCCGTACGACGATGAGCGTCGCCGCCACCGCCACCACGCCGGCCGCCAGCGGCCATCCACGCTCGACGGGGTCGAGTTCGCGTACGAGGGTGGGCAGTTGCAGGCCGATGAGCGCGAACACGACGCTCTCCAAGAGGAACACGACGGTCCGGTGGACGGCGTGCACCTGCAGCCTGATCGGCGCGTTGGTGAACCGGTGACCGGTACTGCCCATCACCACTCCGGCCACGACCACGGCCGTGACGCCGGAGGTGTGCAGGTCCTCGGCGAGCACAAAGGCGGCGTACGGGGTGACCAGGGAAACGACCGTCTCGAGGACCGGGTCCTCCGTTCTCCTGCGGATGAGCGCGACGGCTCCGGCAACCGCGGCGCCGACTAGCGCACCGCCGCCGCCGAGCCCGGCGAAACGGCCTGCGGCAGCGGGCAGGGCGAACGCTCCGGCGGCGACCGCGGTCCCGACGGCGACCTTGAACAGCACCAGGCTCGTCGCGTCGTTGAAGAGGCTCTCCGCCTGCACCAGGGTGCGCACTCGGGGCGGCAGCGCAAGCCTGCGCCCCAGGGCCGTCACCGCAACGGGGTCCGTACTGGCCAGGACGGCTCCGAGCACCAGGGCCATCGGCGCGCCCAGTGGTGTCAGCCGGGCCGCGACGGCCGCGACGGCGGCGGCCGAGGCCACGACGAGACCGAAGGCGAGGACGGTCACCGGTCGCCACACCGGCCGGAGTTCGCGCCAGGAGATCTCCTCGGCCGAGGCGTACAGCAGCGGCGGGAGGACCACGACGCTGATCACCTCCGGCGCCACGTGCACCGCCGGGACCCACGGCAGCAGTCCGGCGACGAGCCCGGCGACGACCAGCAGCGAGGGGGCGGGGATCCGCCAGTGCCTGGCGCCCGTGGCCACCATGGTGGCCAGTGCCACGAGGAGAAGGACGGCGGTCAGGACGGTCATGTGAGGGTCCCCACGGGAGGAGCCGCGTACGGCTGACGGTGAACACTTGCCGCCGACCAGACTTCCCGGCACTCCACTGGGGAAATTACACGATCCTGACGGCGCCCTGGCAGGCCGGACCGGGATACGGCTCGGATGGCCGGGGTGCGGGCTTGGCTCGCGACCAGGACGCGATATAGCGTTAGTTCGCGACCTGTGTATCGCGTCTCACCGAAGCCGCCGACCAGAACGGGGTGGGGACATGCCGGAGGAGATCCCGCCCGCGGATGGGCCGTCCGCTACGGGCGCGCCGCTCGCGCCGCCCCCACTGCGGGCCTCGCACGCGGACCGGGACCGGGTGGTGGACGTCCTGACCGTGGCCGCGGGCGACGGGCTGCTGTCCGCCGACGAGCTGGACGAGCGCCTGGAGGCCGCCCTGTCGGCCCGTACGCTCGACGAACTGGCACCGCTCACCGCCGACCTTCCGGCGGCCGCGGGGGCGCCGGGCGTGGCCGTCGGGGACGTCAAGGACCTGGTCCGGGTCGACCACCGAGGGGGCTCGTTCCGCCGCGTCGACCGGTGGGTCGTGCCGCGGCGCATGGAGGTCCAGTCGGAGTGGGGCGAGGTGCTGCTCGACTTCACCGGCGCCGTGATCACGCAGGACACCCTCCGCATCGACGTGGACGTCCGCGGTGGCTCCCTGGTGCTGGTGACGCGGCCCGGGATCGTGGTGGACGCCGACGAGCTGGCCGTCAGCTTCGGCAAGGTGGACATCCGGCCGGCCGCCGGCCCGGCGACACCGGTGGCCCTGCGCGTGGAGCTGGTGGGTGAGGTGGAGTTCGGGCAGGTGCGGGCGCGTCCGCCGCGGCGGACGTTCCTGCGGTGGCTCTTCCGCCGTCCCGCCGCGCTCCCGGCGCTCACCGGCTGACCCGGCGCGCGGCCACGGTGCGGGCGCCCCCGGTCCGGGCGTCCCGTCCCGCGGCGGGCCGGAGCCCGCAATACTGACCGGCGATGAGCCTCCGCATGGTGCCCCTGCGCTTCGGCATGCCCTCCGGCGCGCCCTCCACCGGTCCGTCACGGGAGGTCTACGTCCCTCCCGTCGAGGCGGGGGACGACGGGTTCGGCGAACTGATCTTCGCGGCCGAGACCATGGCGATCTGCGTCGTCGCGGCGCTGTTGGTCGTCTTCCTGGTGACGGACCGCCGCTCCCCCAAGCGGCGGGCCCGCCACCGCCGTTGACGCCGGGTGTCAGGCCGGGCCGCCCGGGCCCTGGGGCTCCTCGGCGGGGAACAGGATCGGGCTGACGAGGTGCCGCGTCCGCCCGGGGGCCGGGCCGTTGGCCAGCCGGGGCAGCAGGACCCGCCGCAGGTCGGCGATGAGCGTGGCGCGTTCCTCGTCGCTCAGCCAGAGAGCGTGCTGGCGGTAGCCGACGAGATCGGCGGCCGGGTCGGCGCCGTCCCGGTCGAGGTAGGCGTTGAACTCGGCCATCAGCGCCGCCATGGCGACCGCGAAGACCCTGCGGTGGTCCTCCCGTGACACCGACGCCGCCGTCTCCGCGTCGACCACGGCCCGTTCGCGGCGGAGCCGGTAGTGGCGCTCGACGGCGCCGCGTACGCGCTGCTCGTCCTCGACCTCGAGCACTCCCCCGTCCGCGAGGAGACCGACGTGGCGGTAGACGGTTGCCTTGGAGACGTCCGGCAGCAGGTCGCACAACTGCGACGTGGTGAGCGTGCGGTTCCCCGACATGGCGTGCACGATGCGCAGCCGCACGGGGTGCAGCAGCAGGTCGACCGTGTCCATGGACGTACGATCTCATGTCGGATACCTTTCTCAAAGTTGAGAACGTAGAACGTACGGGAGGAGACCGCAGATGACCCGCCAGCCGCACACCGAGGACCGACCCGGCACCACCGTCCTCGGGGCGCCGCCACTCGGACGGCTTCACGACGTCGACGGCGGGCAGTTGCTGCTGCACCGCTCCGGCACCGGCGGCCCCACCGTGGTGCTCGTGCCCGGCGCGGGCATGGTCGGCCTGGACTACGTGAACCTCCACGACCGCGTCGCCGCCCTCACCACGTCCGTCCTCTACGACCGCGGCGGCACCGGCTGGAGCACCCCCGTGCCGCTCCCCCGCACGGCGGCCGACGTCACCGGTGAACTGCACGCCCTGCTCCACACGGCCGAAGTCCCCGGTCCGTACCTCTTGGTCGGCCACTCACTGGGCGCCGCCTACGCCCGCCGCTTCGCGCAGCGGTACCCCGGCGAGGTGGCGGGGCTCCTCCTGCTGGACCCCTTCCACGAGGACATGTACGCACGGGCGTCGCAGGAGATCCGCGACAAGGTGGAACGGATGCGGAGCGCCGAACTCCCCGAGGCGACGCCGGAGCAGATCGAGCAGTCACGGGCAGCCCTCGCGCGGCACTTCGCGCGCTGGCCGGACGGCGTCCGCGAACCGCTCGCCGAGTACCACCTCACCCGGTGGCGGACCGGCTGGGACGAGGACAGGAACGTCCACGACGTCGTCGCGGGCGAACTGCGCGACGCCCCCGCCCTCCCCGACGTACCGCTGATCGTGCTGTCCGCGATGGGCGTCGACCCCACCCAGGCCCACCTGTGGTCGGAGGACACCGTCCGCGAGATGAACGCCGCCAAACTCGACCTCCACGCACGCCTCGCCGCCTCCGTCCCCCGCGGCGGGCATCGCGTCATCGGCGACGCCGGACACGGCTGGCTCCACGAGGAACGACCCGAAGTGGTCCTGGAGGCACTGCGCGACCTCCTGCGCTCCGCCAGGACGGCCTCGACCCCGGCCGGCTGAAGGGCCGTGGCCGGGGGGTTCGTGGCGCGCTGCTGGTAGAACAGTGACCGGTGGGCACCCAGGAGCGTGAACGCAAGGTGTACCGGCCGCTGCGGCGGGCCGGCCTCGAAGTGATCCCGAACGCCGTGCCGGAGGGCGTGATGCCGTTCGTCGCGGGGTACGGTTCCGAGGACTTCGCCGGCGGCTTCACCCACCCGTACGACACTCCACGGCTCGTCGAGCGTCTCAACGAGGACTGGTACGGCCTCGCGGTCTCATCGGGTCTTTTCGACCACCGGCGCGAGTTCCTCGTCCAGCTTCCCCACGGCACTCACACGCACCCGGCCGCCCTGCGGAACCAGGGCTGGGGCCGCCACGTACGGATGGCCTGGACCCGGGTCCGGCTCCTGGACGGATGGGACATCATGGGCCGGGGCTCGTCATCGGCGTTCCTCGGCATCCACGCAGGCCGCCCCGCTTGGCCATGATGGCTCTCGACAGCAGCCTGTTCATCGGTGCCTCAACGGGAGAGGTCGGTGTCGATGTGATCGCCGTGGCTCGCCCGGACCGCTCGGAGAACATACTGCGGTATCTGGAACGGCTCGCGCACTGGGAGTCCTCCTCCGCCGACCGCAACGTGCAGAAGCAGATCGCCGTCCGGCTCGCGGGTCGGGCATCGGGGGGCTGACGGCCGTGCTGTCTGACCTGACTGCCGACGCCCGCTGCCGCCCGTTGCCCCCGATCGTCACACCGGGACAGCGGACGGACTGTGCCCGGTTCAACCGTCACATGACCGGCGGGACAACTCCTCACGCGGGGCGCCGAACTCGATGCGCCAGTCGTTGCTGCGCATCAAGGTCCCGCTGCCCCTGGGGTACTCGAAGTCGCAGGCGCCGCGCAGGGTGAACCCCAGGCGGCGGCACAGGGCGTTCGACGGGGCGTTCCGCACGGACGGGAAGGCGTGGAGCGCGTGGGGAGCCTCCGGGGTGCGGGCGGCCTCGTGCACGAGGGCGATCAGCGCGGCACCGGCCGCGGTGGCGATGCCCCTGCCCTGGTACGGCGGCAGGACGTTCCACCCGGTCTCGTAGACCGGTTCGCCCTGCCAGTCCCGGCGGTGGTACGCGATGCTGCCCACCGGCTCGTCGCCGAGGAGCACGGCGTACATGCGGCCCAGCCTGGCTTCCGGCAGGGCCAGGTAGCGCTCGTGCCGGGCGAGCAGCAGTTCCTCGGGCTCGGGGCCCCCGACGTGCCGCCGCATCTCGGGAATGTTGATCCGCCGCAGGAGCGGAAGGGCCGCCTCCGACCAGGGCTCCAGGTGAACGTCCATGCGGAGCAGCCTGGCAGGGCCCCACGGCGCCTTGCACCCCGGTTTCCCCCGGGGCGCACCCGGCGCGGGTACGGCGCGTGGCGGCGGGTACGATCTGCCGCGATGCGCAGTGACGGAGGAGCCGGCCGAGGCGGTGCGATACCCGCCCGCCTGAGCGGTGTTGTCCTCGTCCTGTGCGGGCTGCTCGCCGCCCTCGCGGTCTGCGGCCACTCCGGGGCGCCGGACGACCCGTACGGCCCCGCGCGGACCCTCGTCTCCTCGCACGTCGCGTACGTCGCCGACGAGGTGTGCACGGACGGCCATGACCCCGGCAGGCGCGACAACGGCTGCTCCCCCGCGGAGCACACGCCGGTGACCCTGGGCTCCGCGCCCCTGCCGCACCTCGCCGGCGCGGAACCGCCGTCGGTGTGGCCGCCCGCGGTCGCCGCCGCGGGGATGCGTGCGCCGTCCCCCGGCACCGTGCGCTCACTCGACCTGTACATGCTCCAGATCCAGCGGACGTAGAAGGGCCGACCGCGCCGGCGGCGACCGCCCGTGCGCGCCGTACGTCATCCGCCCCTTCACCAGCACCGCCGTGTCACCGACGCGGCGGGGAATCAGGACATGCCATGGGTTCCCCCCATTCCAAGGCCAGGGCCACCGACCGCCGTGCGCGCGTCGAGGAGATACGCCGCCAGGAGCAGGCCCGCGAGCGTCGCAACCGGATCATCACCGTCACCGCCTGCACCGCCATCCTCGTCGGGCTGGTCGGTGGCGGCGTCTACCTGGTCAACGCCGCCGGCGACGACAGCGGCGGCAGCAGCAGCGGGAAGAGCGCGGCCGCCGGCTCCATCAGCGGGGAGAAGACGTGGTCCGGCCTCACGCAGAACCACGTCGACAAGACCGTCGACTACCCCATGAGCCCGCCCGCCGGCGGCGACCACAACCCCGTCTGGCAGAACTGCAACGGCGACGTCTACGACAAGCCCGTCACCAATGAGAACGCCGTGCACGCCCTGGAGCACGGCGCGGTGTGGGTCACGTACACCGACAAGGCATCGGACGCCGACGTCAAGACGCTCGGCGCCCGCGTCTCGAAGACCCCGTACTCCCTGATGAGCCCCTACGCGGACCAGGCCTCACCGATCACTCTCACCGCGTGGGGCCACCAGTTGGGCGTCACCAAGGCCGACGATCCGCGCGTGGCGAAGTTCTTCGACACCTATGTGCAGGGCGACCAGACCCCCGAGCCCGGCGCGCCCTGCACCGGAGGCAAGGCCTCGTGACCGCCGTCCGGGGCGCGGGCAAGCCGCTGCTCGCGCTCGCCGGCGCCATGGCGCTGGTCGTCGTCGCGGCCCTGGCCTTCACCCTGCTCACGGCACGGCCCAGCAGCGGGGGCACCCCGGCCACGGACTCACCCGACGCCGGCTTCGCGCGCGACATGGCGATCCACCACCAGCAGGCGGTGGAGATGTCCCTGATCGTCCGCGACCGCACGGACGACGAGGACGTCCGCAGGCTCGCCTACGACGTGATCAACACGCAGGCCAACCAGCGCGGCATGCTGCTCGGCTGGCTGGACGTCTGGGGGCTGCCCAAGTCGTCGTCGAAGCCGCCCATGACGTGGATGGGCCACGACATGGCCTACGCGCCCCACGACGGGTCGCTGATGCCGGGCATGGCCACGGACACCGAACTGCGACGGCTCGACGCGGCCCGGGGCAAGGCCGCCGCGGTCCTCTACCTCCAACTGCTCACCGCCCACCACAAGGGCGGCGTGGAGATGGCCACCGCGGCCGCCGACCTCGCCCGGACCGACCAGGTACGGCGCTTGGCGGCGGGCATGGTCCAGGGCCAGGAGGCGGAGATACGCCTGATGGCCGACATGCTCGCGGCCCGCGGCGCGAGTCCGAACGCCTGACCCCGCCGGGGGTTCTCCCGGAGGCCGCCCGCCTCCGGGGGTCCCGGCGGTCCCGCGGGCGGAGCCGGGCGCGTCGTGATCGGCCGGACGTCGGTGCAGGTCACCGCCGTCTTATCGAAGTTGACAACGGTCACCGGTGCAGTCTTTGCCGATCGGTGTGCCGATGTGTTTCCCTGCGGGTGTCGTACCTGGAACGGGGAGGTCGCCGCACCATGAACGCGCACGATCACGAGCACGAGCACGGGCACGGGCACGGGCACGGGCACGGGCACGGTGTGGCCGAGAACGCCGACCGGCGCTGGCTGGGGCTCGCGCTGGGGCTGATCGCCGGCTTCATGGCCGTCGAGGTCGTCGTCGGTGTGCTGGTGGGGTCCCTCGCGCTGCTCTCCGACGCCGCCCACATGCTCACCGACGCCGCCTCGATCGTGCTGGCGCTCGTCGCGATGCGGCTGGCGGCGCGCCCGGCGCGGGGCGGTTTCACCTACGGGCTCAAGCGTGCCGAGATCCTCTCGGCGCAGGCGAACGGCATCACCCTGCTGCTGCTCGCCGCGTGGCTGGCGTACGAGGCGGTGCGGCGGCTCGTCTCGCCGCCCGACGTGGCGGGCGGCCCGGTGCTGGTGACCGCACTGGCCGGAGTGGTCGTCAACATCGGCGCGGCATGGTGCCTGTCGCGGGCCAACCGCACGTCCCTCAACGTCGAAGGCGCGTTCCAGCACGTGCTGAACGACCTGTACGCCTTCATCGGCACCGCCGTGGCGGGCCTGGTCGTCCTGCTGACCGGGTTCGTCCGCGCCGACGCCATCGCGACGCTCGTGGTGGTCGGCCTGATGCTCAAGGCGGGGTGCGGGCTGGTGCGCGACTCCGGGCGGATCTTCCTGGAGGCGGCCCCGGCAGGGCTGCACCCGGACGAGGTGGGCGACCGGCTCGCCGCCCACGACGCCGTCACCGAGGTCCACGACCTGCACATCTGGACCATCACCTCAGGCCAGGCCGCCCTGTCGGCGCACGTCCTGGTCGAGCCGGGCGGTGACTGCCATGCCGTCCGGCGCGACCTGGAGCACCTGCTCGGCTCGGACTACGGGCTCACCCACACCACCTTGCAGGTCGACCACGCGCCCGCCGAGCTCCTCACCGTGGGCGGTGCCCCGGACGCCGGGGCCGGCAGGGCGGACGGCCACTGCGGCGAGGCGCACGGCCCGGTGCACCGCGCCGCGCCGCACGGGCACTGACCCAGCCGCTCAGCCGAGGCCCGGCACGAACTGCACCACGGCCATGTCGATGAGCTTGATGCCCAGGAACGGCAGGACCAGTCCGCCGAGCCCGTACACCAGCAGGTTGCGCCGCAGCAGGTCGCCCGCCGAGGAGGGCGTGTAGCGGACGCCGCGCAGCGCCAGCGGGATCAGCGCCACGATGATGAGGGCGTTGAAGATGATCGCCGAGGTGATCGCGGACGCCGGGCTGTGCAGCCGCATGATGTTGAGGGCGGACAGCCCGGGATAGGTCGCCGTGAACATCGCGGGGATGATCGCGAAGTACTTCGCCACGTCGTTGACGATGGAGAAGGTCGTCAGGGCACCCCGGGTGATGAGGAGTTGCTTGCCGACCTCGACGATCTCGATCAGCTTGGTGGGGTCGGAGTCCAGGTCCACCATGTTCCCGGCCTCCTTGGCGGCCGAGGTGCCGGTGTTCATGGCCACGCCCACGTCGGCCTGGGCCAGCGCCGGGGCGTCGTTGGTGCCGTCACCGGTCATCGCGACCAGGTTGCCGCCGGCCTGCTCCCGCTTGATGAGGGCGAGCTTGTCCTCCGGGGTCGCCTCGGCCAGCACGTCGTCGACGCCGGCCTCGTCGGCGATGGCGCGCGCGGTGAGCGGGTTGTCCCCGGTGACCATCACCGTGCGGATGCCCATCCGCCGCAGTTCCGCGAAGCGTTCGCGGATGCCGTCCTTGACGACGTCCTTGAGGTGGACGACGCCGAGCACCCGCGCGCCGTTCCAGTCGTCGAGGGCCACCAGCAGGGGGGTGCCGCCCGAGGCGCCGATGGCGTCCACCAGGTGGCCGGCCTCCTCGGGGACCTGGCCCCCGCGACCGGTGACCCAGCCGGCCACCGTGCCGGCCGCGCCCTTGCGCACGGAGGCGCCCGCGCCGTCCTCCCAGCGCAGGTCGACCCCGCTCATGCGGGTGCGTGCGGTGAAGGGCACGAAGCGGGTCTGTCCGAGCTCGCCTTCCGACGGGGCGCGCAGCCCGTACCGTTCCTTGGCCAGGACGACGATGGAGCGGCCCTCGGGGGTCTCGTCGGCGAGGCTGGAGACCTGCGCGGCCTGCGCGAGCTGCATGGCGTCGACACCGGTGAGCGGGATGAACGCGGCGGCCCGGCGGTTGCCGAACGTGATGGTGCCGGTCTTGTCCAGCAGCAGGGTGGAGACGTCGCCGGCCGCCTCGACGGCGCGCCCGGACATCGCCAGCACGTTGCGCTGCACCAGGCGGTCCATGCCGGCGATCCCGATCGCCGAGAGCAGCGCGCCGATGGTCGTCGGGATCAGGGTGACCAGCAGGGCCACGAGGACGACGGTGCTCTGCGCCGCGTCCGCGTAGGCGGCCATCGGCTGGAGGGTGACGACGACCAGGATGAAGACGATCGTGAGCGAGGCCAGCAGGATGTTGAGGGCGATCTCGTTGGGCGTCTTCTGCCGGGTGGCGCCCTCGACCAGGGCGATCATGCGGTCGAGGAAGGTCCGGCCCGGGCGGGAGGTGACGCGCACGACGATGCGGTCGGAGAGCACCTTAGTGCCGCCGGTGACCCCCGAACGGTCGCCGCCCGCCTCCCGGATCACCGGGGCGGACTCGCCCGTGATGGCCGACTCGTCGACGGCGGCAATCCCGTCGACGACCTCGCCGTCGCCCGGCACGGTCTCCCCGGCCTCGACGAGGACGACGTCGAACGGCTTCAGTTCGGCGGCGGGGATCGTCTGCTCGGTGTGGTCACGGCCGTAGGGGCGCCAGCCGGTCAGCCGTCGGGCGACGGTGTCGGTCCTGGTGCGGCGCAGCGACTCCGCCTGGGCCTTGCCGCGGCCCTCGGCCACGGCCTCCGCCAGGTTGGCGAAGACGACGGTGAGCCAGAGCCAGGCGCTGATCACCCAGGCGAAGACGCTCGGGTGCACGACCGCCGAGGCGGTGGTCAGCGCGGCGCCGGTCTCGACGACGAACAGGACCGGGTTGCGCACCATGCGGCGGGGGTCGAGTTTGCGCAGCGCCTCGGGCAAGGCCTCCAGGAGCAGGCGGGGATCCAGCAGGCCGGCGGACACCTTGCGCCTGCCACGGGGGCGTACGGGCGGCTGCGCGGGTGGGGCCGGGGTGCGGTCGGTCGAGGGAGCCAGGGGCTGCATGCTCGGGGGTGCCTTCTGCTGGTCTGTTCACCGGTGGACGGTCACCAGCACACCGTCGCCGGGAGGTCCGCGGCACGCTCCTGACAGGTCCTTTGCGGTACGGGAGGGCGATTCTGACGCGGCGTTGACGTGCCCGTACGCCCGCCGGTGACGCCGCCACGGCGAGCGGGCGGGGCGCGCGTCAGGGCGTCGTCAGGAATCGCCGCCGGTCCTTGTCCGCGGATCCGCCGCGGCATTGGATGGGGAGCGTGAACAGCGGTCCGCGCCATGACGACCGGCCACCCCATCGGGTGCCTCCGGTACCGCGCGCTGTCCTCCCGCCGGTGTCCTGAGGGCACCGGTGTCCCGTGGCCGCCCCGGGCGGCCGCCCCTGTTCCCCGTACGCGAGCGCCGTCACCCCCGTGTCCGGCGCGATGTGGCGTACCGATCCACGGAGTGGTCCATGTCTGCGTCCTTCGTCCCCGTCGTCCCCCCGCGCACCGCCCTGGTCACCGGGGCGACGTCCGGCATCGGGTGGGAGACCGCCCGGCTGCTCGCCGAGCGGGGCTGCACGGTCATCGTCCACGGTCGCGACACGGAGTCGGCGCACCACGCGGTGGAGCGGCTGGTGGCGGCCGGCACCGAACGCGTCCGGCTGCGCCTGGCGGTGGCCGACTTCACCCGGCTCTCCGAGGTCCGCCACCTGGCGGCCACCGTGCGGGGCCTGCATCCCGCGCTGGACGTCCTCGTCAACAACGCCGCGGTCGTCGCGCCGGAGCGCCACACCCTCACGGCCGACGGCCACGAGATCTCCTTCCAGGTGAACTTCCTGGCGGCCTACCTGCTCACCCGTGAGCTGGCGGGTCCGCTGACGGCGCGCCCCGGCGCCCGGGTGGTCAACGTGTCGTCCGCGACGCACCGGTCGGCCTCCCTGGCGTGGAGCGACCTGAACCGTTCCCGCCGCTACTCGCGGCACGCCGCGTACGCCCAGTCGCAGCTGGCCCTCACCGTCTTCGCCCGGGCGGCCGCGCCCGCCGGCGTCACGGCCGTCAGCGTGCACCCCGGGGTGTGCGAGACGCGCCTGCTGCCGCTGTACGCGCACGAGGGCGAGCCCGCCGCCGAGGGCGCCGCGCGGGTGGCCCGGCTGTGCGACCCGGAGACCGAACTCGTCCCGGGCGCCTATTACGACCGGGCCGCGCTCGCCCCGGCCGCCCGGACCGCGGTCGAGGACCGCACGGTACGCCGTCTGTGCAAGGTCGCCGACCTGCTCGTCACCGCCTGAAGGGAGGACCACCATGTCGAAGCGTGCCCGCAAGAAGAGGGCCAGGCGCAAGAAGGGCGCCGGTCACGGCAACAAGCCCGGCCAGGGCTGATGTCCTCACGGCGGTGCGGACCGCAGGGTCGACGACCCCGGTCCGCACCGCCGTCCGTTTCGCAGCACGTACCACGGCGTACGCGGAAGGTGTGGTCACCGGTGATCGAAGTCCCCTCCCTGGACGGGTGGTTCCCCTCCGGGGTGCCCGGGCCCGTGGCTCTCGCGGAGCACGTGAGGGCGACCGGCAACGGGCAGTGGTGGGCGGACCGCGCGGTCGGCCCCCGCGCGGTCGCGGTGGCGTGCGCGGACCACGTGCTGCTGGAGGGCGATCCCCGGTACGTCGACCCGGACGCGCTCGCCGCCCTGGGACACGACGGCTACGTCCTGGCGCGTACGCGCTTCCTGCCGGTCCTGGGGGCGGCGTTCGACCGGATCGTGCCCTGGGAGCGGATGATCTGGGTGCAGTCGCGGCCGGTGCCGCGGAGGCTGCCGCCGCGGGACGTGGTGGTGCGCAGGCTGGCGCCGGGTGACGGAGCGGCCGTGGCCGGCGCGGGCGACGACGCCGGCTGGATCACCCGCAGTTGGGGCGATGCGCACGGGCTCGCCGCGTCGGGCCACGCGTGGGGGGCGTTCCGCTCGGGCCGCCTGGTCTCGCTGGCGTGCACGTACTTCCTCGGCGGCGTGTACGAGGACCTCGCGGTCGTCACGCTGCGCGGCCACCGCCGCGAGGGGCTGGCGCTCGCCTGCCTCTCGGGCCTGTGCGGCGACGTCGCGGCCCGCGGTCACACACCCAGCTGGACGTGCTCGCGCGGGAACCGGCCCAGCCGGCGGCTGGCCTGGACGGCGGGTTTCCGGCTGTTCGGCGAGTACGTCCACTACGGCGTCGGGCGGCCCGCGGGAGCGGGTCGCCCGGGCGGGATCACGCCCGTCGTCAAGGCACGTTGACCGCCGGCCCGGCCCGCTCCGACGCGGGCGTCGCGGGCGGACGACGAACGCACCCCGCCCGGTGGGCCCCCACCGGGCGGGGTGCGGTGCGTCCGCTCAGGGCTCGAAGCGGTAGCCCATGCCCGGCACGGTGATCAGGTGGCGCGGGTGGGCGGGGTCCGGCTCCAGCTTGTGCCGGAGGGTGGCCAGGTAGACCCGCAGGTAGTTGGTGCGCTTCTCGTTGCCGGGGCCCCATACGTCGCGCAGCAGCTGGCGCCCGGTGATCAGGCGCCCGGGATTGCGCAGCAGCGGGGCGAGCAGCCGCCACTCGGTGGGCGTGAGCCGCGGGGCCACGCCCTTGCCGGAGCGGCGCTCGACGGTGAACGCGCCCAGGTCGACGCGGTAGTCCGCGATGGTGACCGTCTCCGGCTCCTCCAGGACGGGCGGGCGGCGCAGCACGGCGCGCAGCCGGGCCGCCAGCTCGTCCATGGAGAACGGCTTGGTGACGAAGTCGTCGGCCCCCGCGTCCAGCGCCTCGACCTTGTCGGCCGGCCCGGTCCGCCCGGACAGCACGATGATGGGCAGCGGGCTCCAGGCGCGCACGCCATGGATGATGTCGGTGCCGGACATGTCGGGCAGGCCGAGGTCGAGGATGAGGGCGTCGGGTGGCTGCCGGGACACCAGCAGCAGTGCCGTGGTGCCGTCGGGGGCGGTGGCGACGGCGTAGTGACGTGCCGTCAGGTTGATGTCCAGCGCCTTCAGGATCTGCGGTTCGTCGTCGACGATCAGGACGCGCCTCATGTCAGCGCCTCCTCCCCGCCGACGGGGGCGGCGGGCACGTCGGCCGGACCGCCGGCGGTGGGCAGGGACAGGACCATGGTGAGACCTCCGCCAGGGGTGTCCTCGGGGGTGAGGGTGCCGCCCATGGCCTCGGTCAGGCCGCGCGAGAGGGCGAGCCCGAGGCCGAGGCCGGTGGTGTTGTCGGTGTCGCCGAGCCGCTGGAAGGGTTCGAAGACTCTTTCCCGGTCGGCGGGCCGGAGGCCGGGTCCGCGGTCCGCGACGCGCAGCTCGATGCGCGGGCCGAGGGCGCTGGCGCTGACCAGGACCGCGGTGCCTTCCGGGGCGTACCGCTGGGCGTTGGTCACCAGGTTGGCGATGACACGTTCCAGGAGCGGCGGGTCGGCCAGCGCGAACGGTACGTCCGCCAGGCCCCGGGTGGTGACGGGGACCGCGCTCTCGGCCAGGCTGTCGAGGGCGAGCGAGGCCGCTTCGGCCACGGAGGCGGGCTCGAGGGCGAGGCTGAGCGCGCCGGCCTGCAGCCGGCTCATGTCGAGGAGGTTGTCCACCAGCCGGTTGAGCCGGTCCAGGGACACCTCCGCGGTGGCCAGCAGTTCCTCCTGGTCCTCGGCGGAGAACTCGACCTCCCGGCTGCGCAGCGAGCTGACGGCCGCCCAGGCGCCGGCCAGCGGGGTGCGCAGGTCGTGGCTGACCGCCGCGAGCAGCGCCGTCCGCATGCGGTCGGCCGCCCTGACGGGCTCCACCTCCGCGGCGGCCTCGGCCAGCCGGGCCCGTTCCAGCGCGGAGGCCACGTGCCCGGCGAAGGCGATGAGCACACGCCGCTCCGAGGCCGCCAGGCGGCGGCCGCGCAGGACGAGGACGTCGTCCGGTCCGACGGGCACGGCCACCACGCCGTCCGCGGGATCGTCCACCGGCGCCGCCCCGCCGTCGGAGCCGTGCACGAGCTCGGCCGACTCCATGCCGAAGGCTTCCCGCGTACGGTGCAGCAGGGCCTCGACGGCCTGGTCGCCGCGCAGGATGCTCCCGGCGAGGGAGGACAGCGTCTCGGCCTCGGCGGTGGCGTTGGCCGCGCGTCTGGACAGCCGCAGCGAGCGGTCCACGATCGTCGCGACGGTCACGGCGACGAGCGCGAACACGGCCAGCGCCAGCATGTTGTTGGTCTCGCCGATGGTGAACCGGCCGATGGGCGGTATGAAGTAGTAGTTCAGCAGCAGGGACGCGGTCAGGGACGCGAGCAGCGCGGAGACGACGCCGCCGATGCAGGCGACGCCGACCACGGTCAGCAGGAAGAGCAGCGCCTCGCTGGTGAGGTTCAGGTGGCCCCGGCTGTTGGCGAGCACCGCGGTGAGCAGGGCGGGCAGGACGAATCCCGCGACGGGGCCCGCCACCTTCCGCGCCGTGGGCAGCGAGCTGCCGGTGGCAGGCAGGAGGCGGCCACGTCCCGCGCGCTCGTGGGTGACCATGTGGACGTCGATGTCGCCGGAGCGTTCCACGATGGTCTCGCCGACCCCGCGCCCGGTGAGGAACTGCGAGAGTCGCCCGCGCCGGCTGGTGCCCATCACCAGCTGGGTGGCGCTCTCGGCCCGCGCGAAGTCCAGCAGGGCATCGGGGACGTGGTCGCCGACGACGGAATGGAAGGTGCCGCCGAGGCTCTCCACCAGGGCCCGCTGTTTGGCCAGCGCGGCGGGCGAGGCGTCGGCCAGTCCGTCGCTGCGCACGATGTGTACGGCGAGCAGGTCGCCACCGGCGGACCGGGCGGCGATCCGGGCGGCGCGGCGGATGAGGGTCCCGCCCTCCGGGCCGCCGGTCACGGCGACCACCACGCGCTCCCGGATCTCCCAGACGCGTCCGATGCCGTGCTCGGAGCGGTACTTCTGCAGCGCCTCGTCCACGCGTCCGGCGACCCAGAGCAGGGCGAGTTCGCGCAGCGCGGTCAGGTTGCCGACGCGGAAGTAGTTCGACAGGGCCGCGTCGACCTTCTCCGGGGCGTAGACGTTGCCGTGGGCCATCCGGCGGCGCAGTGCCTCGGCGGGCATGTCGACGAGCTCGATCTGGTCGGCGCGGCGGACGACCTCGTCCGGGACGGTCTCCCGCTGCGGCACGCCGGTGATCTTCTCGACGACGTCGTTGAGCGACTCCAGGTGCTGGATGTTGACGGCGGTGATCACGTCGATGCCCGCCCTGAGGAGCACCTCGATGTCCTGCCAGCGCTTGGCGTGGCGGCCGCCGGGGATGTTGGTGTGGGCCATCTCGTCGACGAGTGCCACCTGCGGTGCGCGGGCGAGGACGGCGTCGAGGTCCATCTCGGTGAAGACGGTGCCCCGGTACTCGCGTTCCGCGCGGGGCACGATCTCCAGACCGTCGAGCATCTCCTCCGTGAGCGGCCGCTTGTGGCACTCGACGTACCCCACGACGACGTCGGTGCCCCGGGCGCCCCGGCGGCGCGCCTCGTCCAGCATGCGGTAGGTCTTCCCGACTCCGGGGGCCGCCCCGAGGAAGACCTTGAGTCTGCCGGGCCGTCCGTGGGGAGTGCCGGCCGGGGCCGGGACGACTGGCTGCGTCACCGGGAGTCCTTCCTTGTGCGGGTGTCACGCCGCCCGGCGGCGCAGGTGATCCCTGCGCCGCCGGGCGGCGTGGTACGGGCGGTTCGACGGTGACAGGACGTCACTTCAGCTCGGTGAGCGCCTGGTTGAGTTCCACCACGTTGACGCGCTCCGCGCCGAGGAAGCCGAGGGTCCGGCCCTGGACGTGGTCCTCCACCAGCTTGCGCACGGCGGCGGCGTCCAGGCCGCGGGCCTGGGCGACCCGCTCGACCTGCTCGCGGGCGTACTCGGGCGAGATGTGCGGGTCGAGGCCGGAGCCGGAGGCCGTGACGGCGTCGACCGGCACGTCCTCGGGGGCGACGCCGTCGAACTCGGCGACCGCGGCCCGGCGTTCCTTGATGGTCTTCACCAGGTCCTCGTCGTTCGGGCCGAGGTTGGAGGCGCCGGTGACCAGCGGGTCGTAGCCACCGGGTCGCGGCTGGAACCACTTCGGGTCCGGCTGGGCGACCTCGTCGGCGTCGTCCGGGTCCTTCTTCGGGAGGGTGAAGTTCTGGCCGATGAGGCTGGAACCGACGGTCTTGCCGTCCTGGGTGATCCTGGAGCCGTTGGCCTGGTCGGAGAACGCCGCCTGGGCGACGCCGGTGACGGCCAGCGGGTACGCGATGCCGAGGAGCACCGTGAACACCAGCAGCATCCGCAGGGCGGCCACGTGGTTGCGGACCACGGTGGGCAGGGAGCCGAACATGATGGGTTGCCTTCTTCTGTCAGCTGAGGCCGGGGATGAACTGGATGATCAGGTCGATCGCCTTGATGCCGACGAACGGCAGCACGAGACCGCCCAGGCCGTAGACCCAGATGTTGCGGGTCAGCAGCGCGGAGGCCGACGACGGCCGGTAGCGCACGCCGCGCAGGGCGAGCGGGATCAGCACGACGATGATCAGGGCGTTGAAGATGATCGCCGAGGCGATCGCCGACTGCGGGCTGTGCAGCTGCATGATGTTGAGCTTGTCCAGGCCCGGGTAGGCGATCGCGAACATCGCGGGGATGATCGCGAAGTACTTCGCCACGTCGTTGGCGATGGAGAAGGTGGTCAGCGCGCCGCGGGTGATGAGCAGCTGCTTGCCGATCTCCACGATCTCGATCAGCTTGGTGGGGTTGGAGTCCAGGTCCACCATGTTCCCGGCCTCCTTGGCGGCCGAGGTGCCGGTGTTCATGGCCACGCCCACGTCGGCCTGGGCCAGCGCCGGGGCGTCGTTGGTGCCGTCACCGGTCATCGCGACGAGCTTGCCGCCCGCCTGCTCCCGCTTGATCAGCGCCATCTTGTCCTCGGGCGTCGCCTCCGCCAGGAAGTCGTCGACCCCCGCCTCGTCCGCGATCGCCTTGGCCGTCAGCGGGTTGTCACCGGTGATCATCACCGTGCGGATGCCCATCCGCCGCAGCTCGTCGAACCGCTCCCGCATGCCCTCCTTGACCACGTCCTTCAGGTGGATGACACCCAGCACACGGGCCGCACCGTCCTCCTTGACCGCCACGACGAGCGGCGTACCGCCCGACTGCGATATGCGGTCGACCAGGGACTGCACCTCCTCGCCGGCCCGGCCGCCGTTCTCGGCGACCCACGCGGTCACCGCGGACGCGGCGCCCTTGCGGACCTGGCGGCCGTCGACGTTCACGCCGGACATCCGGGTCTGCGCGGTGAAGGGCACGAACTCGGCGTGCCCGAGCTCGCCCTCGTGCCGCTCGCGCAGGCCGTACTTCTCCTTCGCCAGGACGACGACGGAACGGCCCTCGGGCGTCTCGTCGGCCAGCGACGACAGCTGCGCCGCGTCGGCCAGTTCGGCGGCCGTGTTGCCCTTGACCGGCAGGAACTCCGACGCCTGGCGGTTGCCGAGCGTGATGGTGCCGGTCTTGTCGAGCAACAGGGTGTTCACGTCGCCGGCGGCCTCGACGGCCCGGCCGGACATGGCGAGCACGTTGCGCTGCACCAGGCGGTCCATGCCGGCGATGCCGATCGCCGACAGAAGGCCGCCGATCGTCGTCGGGATGAGCGCGACGACGAGCGCCGCGAGGATGACGATGCTCTGCTCGGCGCCCGCGTAGATCGCGAACGGCTGCAGGGTGACGACCGCGAGCAGGAAGACGATGGTCAGCGAGGCCAGCAGGATGTTCAGCGCGATCTCGTTGGGCGTCTTCTGCCGGGCCGCGCCCTCCACCAGGGCGATCATCCGGTCGATGAAGGTCTCACCCGGCTTGGAGGTGATGCGGACGACGATCCGGTCCGACAGCACCTTCGTGCCGCCCGTGACCGCGCTGCGGTCACCACCGGACTCCCGGATGACCGGGGCCGACTCACCGGTGATCGCCGACTCGTCGACCGACGCGACGCCTTCGACGACATCGCCGTCACCGGGGATGATCTGCCCGGCCTCGACGACGACGTGGTCGCCCAGCTTCAGGCCGGAGGCCGGGGCCTCCTCCTCACGGAGCGAGGTGGCCCCAGGACGCCAGTCGATCAGCCGACGGGCGACGGTGTGGGTCTTCGTCCGCCGCAGGGTCTCGGCCTGCGCCTTGCCGCGGCCCTCTGCGACGGCCTCGGAGAGGTTGGCGAAGATCACGGTCAGCCAGAGCCACACGGTGATGACCCAGGCGAAGACGCTGGGGTCCTTGATCGCCGAGAGGGTGGTCAGGACCGCGCCGACCTCGACCACGAACATGACGGGGTTCTTGATCATGACCCGGGGGTCGAGCTTCTTGACCGCGTCCGGCAGCGAGGTGAGGAGCTGCTTCGGGTCCATCATGCCGCCGGAGACCCGGTGCGGCTGCTGCGGCCCGGTCGGGGCGCCCCCCGGCGACGCGGGGGGTTCGAGGGTGGTCAGGGACATCAGGACAGACCTTCCGCGAGCGGACCCAGCGCCAGGGCCGGGAAGTAGGTGAGGCCGACGACGATCAGGATCACGGCCGTCAGCAGGCCGACGAACTGCGGCCGGTGGGTGGGCAGCGTGCCCGCCGTGGCCGGCACCGGCTGCTGCCGGGCCAGGGAGCCGGCCAGCGCCAGGACGAACACGATCGGCAGGAAGCGGCCGAACAGCATGGCCAGGCCGAGCGCGGTGTTGTACCAGTCGGTGTTGACGGTCAGGCCCGCGAAGGCTGAGCCGTTGTTGTTGGCGGCCGAGGTGAAGGCGTACAGCACCTCGGAGAAACCGTGCGCACCGGAGTTGAGCATGCCCGCGCGCTGACCCGGCATCGCCATGGCGAGGCCGGCACCGATCAGGACGATCGCCGGGGTGGTGAGGATATAGAGGGAGGCGAACTTCATCTCCCGGCCGCCGAGCTTCTTGCCCAGGTACTCCGGGGTGCGGCCGACCATCAGACCGGCCACGAAGACCGCGATGATCGCCAGGATGAGGATGCCGTAGAGGCCGGAGCCGGTACCACCGGGGGCGATCTCACCGAGCATCATGTTGAAGATCGTCATCCCGCCGCCGATGGGCGAGTACGAATCGTGGAAGGAGTTGACGGCGCCCGTGGAGGTGAGCGTCGTCGACGCCGCGAACAGCGCCGACCCCCACACACCGAACCGCTGCTCCTTGCCCTCCATCATGCCGCCCGCCAAGTGGCCGGCCTGGCTGCTCACGCTGTGCAGCTCGTTCACCGTGATGACGGCGACCGATGCGGCCCAGATCACGCCCATCACGGCGATGATCGCGTAGCCCTGGCGGTTGTCGCCGACCATGCGGCCGAAGGTGCGCGGCAGGGAGGTGGCGATCACCAGCAGGAGGTAGATCTCCAGCCAGTTGGTGAAGGGGTTGGGGCTCTCGAAGGGGTGGGCGGAGTTGGCGTTGTAGA